>NZ_JBFAMR010000196.1:0-1057 GCF_040656595.1 Actinoplanes sp. NPDC049802 | reverse complement strand
AGGGCTCCGCGTCCTCTTCCAGCATCGCCCGATCTCGCCGCCTTCGCCCGTGTCGCACCAATCAACACATTCGCGTTGCTGAGATCAGCTCAATGGTGCCCTGGAGTTACTGGCGGGCGGTGCCTTTCGTGGGCGAGGCGAGAACTCTCAGGGGATGGAGGGTGTTCGAGAGCGCCGAGAGGAACTGGTTCGACCCGTCGCCATCCGAGTGCGGAGGCAGCTTTGACGGCGGTGAGGTAGGTGCTTTCGCTCATGCGTTTCCGAGGGGCCGGGCGCATGAGTAGGGGCGGCGAGTGAGACCTGCCAGTGGCGCTTGAGTTCGAACAGGCGATTCGACTCGATGGTGCTGTGCAGGTCGGCCACGATCTCGGCCGGAGGGCGTCCGATATGGGGTTGAAGAGGCGGTAGTTGTGCGTATTCGATCTTAGGAGCCGAAGGCTCCGATGCTTGCGAAGATCTTGGCGTCGTCGTCCCAAGGACAGCCAGGGTTTGCCAGGTGCACCTGGCAGCCAACAGCTTCGCACCGCTCTTGCAGGGCGTCGCGTTCCCGTAGTGACCGAGCAACGCGGTCAGGTCCTTCGATGATGATGACGTCGAGGCGGCCGGTATCGAGGTCAGCGATCAGCCGGTCGTATTCGGGTCGCTTGTCACGTACACCGACTCCGAGGTCGACGTATTCGTCGACAACGTCCATGCCGTGGGCCGCAGTGTAGGCTCGGCAGACGGTGATCTGTTCTGCGGCGGCGAGCGCTTCGCTCTGGGGGTTTTGCACGCCGCCTGGGCCGGAGACGCGAGACCGTGCGTAGACGGCCGCGCGGGGCAAGGTAGGCATTCTCAGATCTTCCCAGGTGCAGGGGGGCCGAATATGCGGGAACCGAGAATCGGCCCCCTGCCCTAGAGATCGTCAGGCGTTGATTTTGTCCCGCCAGGCGAGGAACTCGCGAAGTTCGGTGAGATCCGGTGTCGGGCCGCCGGTGTGGATCGTGAATAGGCGGGCGCCCAGCTCGTACATCCTGTCGCGGTCCTCGGTCTTGCCCATCACCGAGATCTCGATCTC
>NZ_JBFAMR010000195.1:0-1059 GCF_040656595.1 Actinoplanes sp. NPDC049802 | reverse complement strand
TAACGACTTGGTGCGCGATTGATGCCTGATCAGGCTCGTCTGGGCGGTTCTGGTGGTAGTTGTTTACCGCTCAGCGGCGCGGTCGGACACCAGTCCCGCGATGGCGAGGACGGTGTCTTCGAAGTGGTCGCGGCGTCCGATGTAGCGCTGTAGTGGTCGCCATTGCTTGGGTTCGGCGATGGCGTGTTCCACACAGATCCGTTGGGATGACTGAGCGTGGCGGGTGGTCTCGTAGGCGGCGCGCTGGTCGTCGTCGGCGGTCTTGGCGGGTTTCTTCGGTGGGGCGGTGACCTGGTCGCCGTAGTCGCGGGCCAGTCCTTGATAGCCGGAGTCGACCTGGGCTTTGACCTCGGGGTGCTGCTGCAGGAGGTCTTCGATGCCCTCGGTACGCAGGGCGGTGACGTCGTGCATGCGCCCGGGCCGGACCGCGCCGCACCACAGCAGCCGGCCTTTGTCGTCGCTGATCACGGTGGCTTTGCCGGTGTTCTGCTTCTTCTTGCCGGAGACGAACGCGCGCCGTCCGGGCCGGCCGGCTTTCGGGCGGCGGACCTGGACTTCGGTGCCGTCGATACGTAGTTCGACGTTCTCGGCGGCGGCGTAGGCGAACACGTCGGCCAGGGTCCGCAGCCGTACGCCGGGCTTGCCGGGTACGGCGAACCCGCGGGCGGCCAGCAGCGGGCGGATCTCACCGACCGCGCGGGTGATCGTGGACCGGTCCACCCGGTAGAGCAGGGCCAGGGCGGCGTGCGGCAGTTGGAAGCGTAACGCGACCAGGGTGACGATGACCCGGTCGGTGAACGGCAGGTCGTGGTGCGGGCCGGCGCCTTCGGCTCGCAGCCTGGCCCGGCCGCGACGATCGTGCAGGCGAGATTCCCGCTGAGCGGTCCACGGTTCGCCCAGTTCGGCGATCAACTTGGCCAGCCTGCGTCGCCCGATCCCGGTGAAGATACGATGCGACAAGGCCGTGCGGGCCCATCCTGACGTCACAATCATGATCGTCCCGCACGGCCATCTTCATGATCGACGCGGGTCACTCAGCTATCGCGCACCAAGTCGTAA
>NZ_JBFAMR010000194.1:0-1172 GCF_040656595.1 Actinoplanes sp. NPDC049802 | reverse complement strand
TGACACCCGTAGTGGGTGTGACGACACCCGTTGCGGGTGTCACGTCTGCGGAACACAGATAGCCGAGATCCGTGTCCCGTCTCCCCGGACGGGGACTCGTTCCTGCGTCCGCTGCCAGCCGGTGAACGTGGCGGTGGTTGCGTATGGCAGCCGGCCGGTGCCGCACGGTGAAGTTCACGTCAGCGGCGGTCGCCGGGAGTCATCGCGGCCGGCCGGGTCGTTTCGCCGCTCTTGCTCAGCGACGAGCGCACCGTTCACGCTATGCCGTCTACATGCGCTACCGCCGCAACGGACGGGCCTTCACCAGTCTTGGACCGGCGACCGGCGACCGGCGACCGCCGTCACCGGTCGCCAATCATCGAATCCCTGATCCAGGTCCGCTACCCGGCACCCGCGTCGTGAGGCATGGCGAAGCAGGCCCGGACCGAACATGCGCTGGTAGCGAGCCTTTACTGATAGGCCAGCAGGGATGTCAGCGCTGTCTCGCGACGCTTGGAAAGAGCGCTGAGAGCCGGCCGGACAGGTCTACCGGCTTGCCGGCCCGGCTGCGAACGGCGGGGGCGGGAGTGTGCGACCGGGTTCGGCGGCCCGGCCGCAAGCAGGTGGACAGCTCAGGGGACCGAACTCGGTGTCCATTGTGGTGCACACGGTTTAGCGTCGGCTGAATGGAGATGATCGCGCGCAATCCGGGTGATGGCGTCTACCCGGCTACCGGTGACTATGTGCACGCCATGGAGGTTCGTGGGGCTCAGCGGATGCTCTTCGTCGCCGGCACGATGGGGCTCGACCCGGGCGGCAAGCCCGGCGCCGGCCTCACCGAGCAACTCGAGCTCGTGTGGAACAACATTCGCGCCATCCTCGCGTCGGCGGGGATGACGGTGGACAACATCGTTCGCCTGACCAGCTATCTGCGGGACGCGGCCTACGCCGAGGAGAACGCGGCGGCCCGGGTGGCGGCACTCGGTGGGCGTGCCATTCCGACCACGGCGATCGTCGTACAGACGCTGGAGAGCGACTGGCTCATCGAGTTGGAGATCATCGCGGTCGCCTGACCGGCCGACCGGCCGGCGACCCGCTGGACGGCGGCATCGTCCTCTGGGACACCGCGACCGGCGCGCACCACCGTCCCGCGACACCGCCGGCCCGCCGGTTCGGCCGGCTCGGCGCCGTGA
>NZ_JBFAMR010000193.1:0-1177 GCF_040656595.1 Actinoplanes sp. NPDC049802 | reverse complement strand
ACTGAGCTTCCGGGGTTGAGGTCACTCTCATGTCCACATCGCCACTTTGGGTGATTCCTGACGGTTCGGGGCTGCTGTCTATTTAGGGCATGCGATACGGGGACGGTGGTGGGGTCGGACCGCAACAACGCGCCCGCCGGGAACAGATACGCCGGCAGGCGGCACGTATGTTCGCTGCCGGGGTGAGCGCGCCGCAGGTGGCCGCCGAGTTGGAGATCTCGACGAAGTCGGCGTACGCGTGGCGGCGGGCGTGGAAGGCCGGAGGCGAACAGGCCCTGGCCTCACGTGGAGCGCCCGGGCCCGACCCGATGTTGTCCGAAGTCCAGGTCCAGAAGCTGATCGACAGGCTGGAGCAGGGTCCGGCAGCGGCCGGTTGGGACGAGGACCAGCGCTGGACGCTGGCCCGGGTGCGCACGCTGATCAGCCGGATGTTCCACGTCACCGTCAGCATCGCCACCGTGTGGGAGACGCTGCGCCGCGCCGGTTACACCCCGCAGCAACCGGTCCACCGGGCTGCCGAACGTGACGAGCAGGCTATCGAACATTTCAAGCGGTATCAGTGGCCCGCGGTAAAAGGGTCGCGCGCAGGCTGGGCGCGTGGATCTGCTTCGCCGACGAGTCCGGCATCTCGCTGAGACCAGCCCGGGCCCGGACCTGGGCCCGGCGAGGCACCACCCCGATCGTCACCGTCGCCGGCCGCGGCGGCCGCAAACTCTCACTCGCCGGGATCGTCGCCTACCGCGCCGGGCACGAGCCGCGCATCATCTACCGCACGATGGTCCACCGTGGCCGTAAAGGCGAGCCGAAAGGCTTCGGCGAAGACCACTTCGC
Organism: Actinoplanes sp. NPDC049802; assembly: GCF_040656595.1. Classification (NCBI taxonomy): domain Bacteria; kingdom Bacillati; phylum Actinomycetota; class Actinomycetes; order Micromonosporales; family Micromonosporaceae; genus Actinoplanes; species Actinoplanes sp. NPDC049802. The sequence continues at coordinate 346 of NZ_JBFAMR010000193.1, read as the reverse complement.
CGACCTGCTCGACGCCACCCACCAGCAACTACGCGCTCCCATCGTGCTGATTTGGGACGGCCTGCCCGCCCACAAGTCCGCCAAGATGCGCGCCCTGATCGCCGCCCGGCCCTGGCTGCGCGTCTACCGTCTGCCCGGCTACGCCCCCGAACTCAACCCCGTCGAAAACCTATGGTCCAGCCTCAAACGCAGCATGGCCAACCTCGCCCGCGGCCGCATCGACGATCTACTCCGAGTGGCGAAGAACCGGCTCAAACGGATGCAGTACCGGCCCACCCTCGCCTTCGGGTTCCTCGCCACCAGCGGACTGGCACCACCCTGACCCTGACCCCAAAAGCTCAGTAAA
>NZ_JBFAMR010000192.1:0-1246 GCF_040656595.1 Actinoplanes sp. NPDC049802 | reverse complement strand
GGATGCTCCACCTGAACCGACCGCACCAAACCCCACACCGCCGCACCAGCCAGGTCGGTCACGCCCTCACCAGGAAGAGCCACCGCACCCTCGGTCGCCACGACCAGGGTTCCGAACTCGGATTCGGCCAGCCATTTCTGGAGGACGCCGAGCGTCTCGTGGACGGCGGCGCGGACGTCCAGGCCGGCGGGCACCCGATGCAGGACGGCGTCCGGGGCGGGGGCGCGACCGGCCGGGACCGCGATCCACTCCAGCTGGTACAGCGAGTCGTGGTAGGCGCCGGTCGCCAGCTGGTCCCGGCTGACCTCGCGGGTGGCGAGCCGTTCGACGGTCAGCACCGGCGCGCCCGCCGGGTCGACCGCGGTCAGGGTGATCGCGTCTGAGCCGGCCGGGCTGATCCGGGCCCGCAGGGCGGTGGCGTTCGTGGCGTGCAGCCGCACTCCGGACCAGGCGAACGGCAGCCGCATCGGGCCGTCCACGGTGATCGAGGCGTGCAGGACGGCGTCGAGCAGCGCCGGGTGCACCCCGAACCGCTCGGCGTCCCCGGCGTCCGGCAGGCTCACCTCGGCGAAGAACTCGTCACCGCGCCGGTACGCGGCACGTACGCCCTGGAAGGCGGGTCCGTAGCCGTACCCGTTCCGGGCGAGTTCGGCGTAGTCGACGTCGACCGGTGTCGCGCCGGCCGGTGGCCATTCCATCCCGGCGACGTCCGGCTCGGGCTGTTCGCCGGTGACGACTCCCTCGGCGTGCAGAGTCCAGTCGTCGTCGGTTCGGGAGTGGACCCGGACCGTCCGGCCGGTCCCGGTGTCGCCGCCGACGACGACCTGGACGGCGACTCCACCGGTGGGCGGCAGCAGCAGCGGGGCGTGCAGTGTCAGTTCCTCGACGGTCGCGCAGCCGGCCTCCCCGGCGGCGGCCAGCACCAGTTCGATCAGGGCGGCTCCGGGCACCACCACGGCGCCGAGGATCTCGTGGTCGGCGAGCCAGGGATGGGTGTCGAGGGAGAGTCGCCCGGTGCAGATCAGCCCACCGGAGTCGGGCATCGCGACGACCGCGCCCAGCAGCGGGTGGCCGACGTCGGCCTGGCCGAGCCCGGTGGGTCCGGCCGCACCGACCGTGCTGTCCACCCAGAAACGCCGCCGCTGGAACGGGTAGGTGGGCAGGTCGATCCGGCTGCCGCCGCCGCCGAAGAATCCGGTCCAGTCGACGTCGACACCCCGGGCGTGCAGACTGCCCAGCGCCTCGA
>NZ_JBFAMR010000191.1:0-1261 GCF_040656595.1 Actinoplanes sp. NPDC049802 | reverse complement strand
GGATGCTCCACCTGAACCGACCGCACCAAACCCCACACCGCCGCACCAGCCAGGTCGGTCACGCCCTCACCAGGAAGAGCCACCGCACCCTCGGTACGAACGACGAGGCGGGAACCGGCCGGGTCGTCCAGCCACGTCCGGATCTCGTCGAGCACCCGGTTCACGGTGGTGTGCACGCGGGTGGGGGTGTCCTCCGCGCCGAGGCCGAGGGTGGTGGTGTCGAGCACCGTCACGTCATCGGCCGGTGACGCGGCGACCGGTGACGGGATCCAGCTCAGTTCGTACAGCGAATCGTGGTTTGCGGCCGGGGTTTCGAGGGGCCCGGCGGGCCGGGTCTCCAGCCGACCCACCGAGACGACCGGAGCCCCGGCGCCGTCGGTCGCGCTGAGCGACCATCCGGAACCGGACGGAGCGATCCGCACCCGTAGCGCAGTGGCGTTCGTGGCGTGCAGCACCACCCGCTGCCAGGAGAACGGCAGCAGAGCCGGGCCGTCGTCGTCCGGGCCGGCCAGCAGCGGAGCGTGCAACGCCGCGTCGAGCAGGGCCGGGTGCAGGGCGAAGCGCTCGGCCGTATCGGGCAGTTCGACGTCGGCGTAGAACTCGTCGCCGCGCCGCCACACCGCGGTCACGGCGCGGAAGGCTTGCCCGTACTCGTGTCCCCGCTCGGCGAGGCGGTCGTATCCGCCGGTCAGGTCGACCGGGCGGGCACCGGACGGCGGCCACTCGACGACGGTTCCCGGGCTGTCGACCGGAACGGCGGCGACCGATCCGATGGCGTGCGTCGTCCAGGCGTCGGCGCCCTCCGGCCGGGAGTGGATCTCCAGCGGGCGGTGGTCCTCACCGTCCGGCTCGCCGACCCGGATCCGCAGTTGCACACCGGCGTCCGCCGGCAGCACCAGCGGGGTGATCGTGGTCAGTTCCTCGACGACCGAACAGCCGACCGCGTCCGCGGCGTGCACCGCGAGTTCCACCAGCGCCGCCCCGGGTACCAGCACCACGCCGCCGATGACGTGGTCCGCCAGCCACGGCTGGGCGCTCACGGAGAGCCGTCCGGAGTAGACGACACCGTCCAGGCCGGGCAGCTCGATGGCCGCGCCGAGCAGCGGGTGACCGGCGTCCGCGAGCCCGAACCGGCTGGCCGGGGCGGCCACCCCGGTGTTCTCGGTCCAGTACCGCTGGTGCTGGAAGGGGTAGGTGGGCAGGGTGGCGCGGGTGCCGGGGCCGAGGTCGAGGTCGGTGCCGCGGGTGTGGAGGGTGGCGA
>NZ_JBFAMR010000190.1:0-1277 GCF_040656595.1 Actinoplanes sp. NPDC049802 | reverse complement strand
GGGACCGGACACCGGAGTTTCATGCCGCGAGGGCGATGGGTGGACGATAGCAGACACGTGCTTCGCGTGGTGTCTGGTGTTTCACGGTGGAATGCAGTCTTTTGTTGTTGTAGTAGTTGATGTAGGCGAATACCTCCCGGCGGGCCTCGGCGTGGCTGGCGAAGACGCGGGTGCCGATCTCGGCCTTGAGGCTGGCGAAGAACGACTCGGCGACGGCGTTGTCGAAGCAGGACCCGGTCCGGCCCATCGACGGCCGCATGTCGAGCCGGTTGAGCGTGGCCCTGAAGTCCTTCGATGTGTACTGGCTGCCGCGGTCGGAATGAAAGATCGCGTTCGGGCGGACCAACCCTCGCCGATGGGCCAGCTCGACGGCGTCGCTGACGAGCTCGGCACGCATGTGGGTGGCCATGGCGTGCCCGATGACCTCCCGGTTGAACAGGTCGATCGTGGTGGCCAGGTACAGCCAGCCCTCGGCGGTGGGCAGATACGTGATGTCACCGACCAGCCGTACCCCGGGTGCGGGGGCGGTGAAGTCGCGACGGATCAGGTCCGGTGCCGGCGCCGCCTTGCTGTCCTGCCTGGTCAGGGAACGCCGCCGGCGGCGGCTGATCCCCGCCAGACCATGCTCGCGCATCACCCGCTCAACGCGCTTGCGGTTGATCCGCAGCCCTCGGCGGCGCAGCTCGGCGGTGATCCGCGGGGATCCGTAGCCGCGGTGCTCGGCCTGGATCTGCCGGATCAGGGCGGCGAGCTGCTCGTCGTCGTCTTGACGGGCCTGCCGGACGGGCTGGGCGGCCAGCCACTCGTAGTAGCCCTGCCGGCGCTTGACCGCCAGGACACGGCACAGCCGCGTCACGCCGTACACCTCGGCGTGCTCGGAGATGAACCGGTAGCGGCCGGTCAAATGCCCATCTCCTTCGCAAAATAGGCGGCCGCTTTCCGGAGGATCTCCTTCTCCAGCTCCAGTTCGGCCACCTTCTTACGCAGCCGGCGCAGCTCGTCGCGTTCGACGCCACTCAGCTCACTGCCGTCGGTGCTGCCGCGGCCGGCCCGCTGCTCGTCAGCGCGTTTCGCGGCGTTGACCCAGCCGCGCAGGGTCTCATGATTGACACCGAGTTCACGGCCGACATCGCGCAGCGTACGGCCCGAGGACCGCACGAGCTCGACGGCATCACGCCGGAAGTCCTCGTTGTACTTCGAAGGGCGGGGCACCGGGACATCCTTCCCCCAGACCGCTGTCTGGTTTCAAGGTGTCCGGCTCGAAGGTGGAACCTCAG
>NZ_JBFAMR010000189.1:0-1283 GCF_040656595.1 Actinoplanes sp. NPDC049802 | reverse complement strand
CGCTAGTGCGTTGTCCATGAACGTTTGCCGGGTCTGAGGTTCAGGCGGCCTTGAGTCGGGGTCGGCCCCAGCGTTGTTGTCGTTGGCTGCGGACGCGGGCTCGTTCGCGGCGTTGCGCGGTGAGGACGTCGGGGTGACGGGCGTTGGCGTTACGCCAGCGCAGATACTGGTGCATTCTGCGGGCCAGGACGGTGTGGTTCGGGTGGTTCGAGTTCGCCATGGTGAACATGCGTAGCGGCCCGAACTGCGCCTCGATCGGGTTGGCCCAGGACGCGCTGGTCGGTGTCAAGCACAGCTCGACCTTGTTACGGGCCGCCCAGGCCCGGATGGCCGGGGTCTTGTTGGCCGACAGGTTGTCCAGGATGACGTAGATCGGGCCGCCGTCCGGCAGACGCCGGCGGATCGACTTCAACGCCGACAGAGTGTGATCCGCCCCTTTACGGCGGCGGATCACACCCCAGAGTTGGTCGTCGGCCAGGCTGTAGCAGCCGTGGAAGTAGCGGATCCCGTGCGTGCGGTGATAGGTCGCCGGCAGCCGGTCCGGATGGGCCCGGGGTGACCATGACGATCCGTGGTGCGGGCGGATCGACAGCGGACCGAACTGGTCGAAGGCGAAGCAGCGCTGCGGGATGTGGGTGGTGACGTGCTCGATCCGGTCGAGTTTGGTATCGAAGTCCGGGTCCTTGGATTCCTTCCAGGTCCGGGTCCGCTGCCAGCTGATCTCGTTGTCGCGCAGGATCTGCCGCAGCCGTTCCCGGCCGATGGTGACCGTCCGGGCGGCGTCGGTGGCGAGGTAGTCGGCGAGTTTACGCAGGCTCCAGCGGGTGAAAGGCCGCCCGAGCGTGCTCGGGCGGGCCGTGGCCGTCGCGACGATGAACGCGATGTCGTCGTCACAGATCAGGCGGGGACGGCCTCCCGCCCACTGAGGGTCCAGCGCGCGGAGCCCGATCTCGTTGAAGGCGTGGATCACATCGCGCACGGTGTCCTCATCCGCGCACACCAGCCGGGCGATCGCCGGGACCGGTGTCCCGGACGCCGACGCCATGACCATCAGCGCGCGGCGTACGCGAATGGATTCTTGATCGCCCCTGCGGACGAGTTGTTGCAGCCTACGGCCCTCGTCCGAACTCAAGCGCCGTGCTCTGACCGGCTCGGCCAAACCTTCCACCCCACTCTCGACAGCCGACACCGACGTCGTCGAGAGTGAGCCCTGCCCAGCAACTACCGGTGGACGCCGCCCGGCGTGTCACCGACCCGGTGAACGTTTATGGACAACGCACTAG
>NZ_JBFAMR010000188.1:0-1313 GCF_040656595.1 Actinoplanes sp. NPDC049802 | reverse complement strand
CCGAGGACGCCGATCTGGGGATGCGGCTGGCCCGCTCCGGTCACCGGGTCGGGGTGCTGCGCTCGGTGACCCTGGAGGAGGCGCCCCGGCAACCTTCCGCTGCCGGGGCAGGAACCGGCCGGGGCAACCTTCCGCTGCCGGGGTGCCGGGGGTTCGCCGGCCAGCGTGAAAGGAGACACCCGCCGCGGGTGTAGCCACACCCACCGTGGGCGTCGGGACTGTCCGCTCAGTGCTGGGTCTTCTGCGGTTGCCTGTCTGCGCTGACCCTGCCGGCTTATCAATAGAGGTTCGCTACCAGCGCATGTCCGGTCCGGCCCCGCTTTGCCAGGCCTCACGACGTGGGTGCGGGGTAGCGGAGACCGGACCTGGATCAGGGGTTCGATGACCGGCGACCGGCGACCGGCGACGGCGATCGGCGGTTCAAGGCCGGTGAAGATTCGTCCGTTGCGGTGGTTGCGCGTGTGGACGGGATTGCGTGGGCGGTGTGCTCGTTGCTGGGCAGGACCGGTGATGCGGCTCGGCTGGCCGTGATGGCTCCTTGGCGGTTCAAGGCCGGTGAAGATCGGTCCGTTGCGGTGGTTGCGCGTGTGGACGGGATTGCGTGGGCGGTGTGCTCGTTGCTGGGCAAGACCGGTGAAGTGACCCGGCTGGCCGTGATGGCTCCTCGGCGATCGTCGTTGACGCTGCCCCGTGAACTCCGCCGTGTGCCACCGGCTGGCCGTCGCACGCCACCACCGCCACGTTCACCGGCTGGCAGCGGACGCGGAGACGAATCCGTCCGGGGAGACGGACACGGATCTCGGCCATCTGTGTTCCGTAGACGTGACGCCCACTACGGGTGTCGTCACACCCACTACGGGTGTCGTGTTCTCCGAGCACACATCGTCCTGCACGCCGGCCCTCCGCCCACCGGACGCCAGGGCGCCGGGGCGCCGGGGGCGCCGGGGGCGCCGGGGGGCCAGTGCGACAGGGCGCCGGGGTGCCAGGGCGACAGGCGACAGGTGCCAGGGCGGCAGGGCGACAGCGCTTGGTCCAGCAGGACGGCAGGGTTGATGATGTGGGGTGCGGTCATCGCGATAGAGCCCTTTCGAGAGTGCTGTGGAAGGTTCGCTCGAAAGATCACGCGATGACCGCGCTCTTCGCTCAGCCCACAGCCGGGCCGCCCGACGATCACGCCGATCGCGTTACACCACTATCAGGGACGCCACTGCGGCAGGGCGCGGCCGGCCTCATCGAGCGTGGCTGGGAGGTGGACGACGTGACCGCGTACCGGACGGTCCGGGCCGCCCCGCCGCCCGCCGAGATCCGCGACG
>NZ_JBFAMR010000187.1:0-1323 GCF_040656595.1 Actinoplanes sp. NPDC049802 | reverse complement strand
AAGATCCCGGTGCTGATCGGCGGCGGAGGCGAGAAGAAGACCCTGCGCCTCACGGCGAAACACGCCGACATCTGGCACAGCTTCTCCGACCCGGAGACCCTCGAACGCAAACTCGGCATCCTCGGCCGGCACTGCGCCGACATCGGCCGCGACCCCGCCGAGATCGAGATCTCCGTCATGGGCAACACCGAAAACCGCGACAAGATGTACGAGCTGGGCGCCCGCCTGTTCACCATCCACACCGGCGGCCCCACCCCCGACCTCACCGAACTCCGCGAGTTCCTCGCCTGGCGCGACAAACTGAACGCGTAAGAGCCTCAGGACAGGGGCTGGATCGAGTCTTCCCGCGTTCAGCCCCTGGCCATGGGCCGTCGAATCAAATCTGGCCGAGATCGATCTCGACGGGGAAGGGCGCGGTCAGCTTCACTACGCCGGTGAAGACGTCGCTGTCGCGGTAGCGTCCGGCTGCCGGATCAAGGATGTAGGTGTAGACGAGGGGCACACCGGTCACGGCCTGCTCGACCCGCCAGTAGAACTGGATACCTGCTCTCGCGTACTGATCGGTCTTGACGATCCGGTCAGTCGTCTCCGAGCCTGGCGAGACCACCTCCACCACGAGAAGCACATGCTCGGGCCGGGTCGGACTGACGTCGATGGTGTCCGCACGGTAAACCGTGACGTCCGGACGACGATTGTTCAGCGGCACGTCCTGAAGCCGGACGTCGAAATCGGTGTCAGCGTTCCAATCCGGGCCCGCGGCAGCATCCAGGGCATTGGCCAGAAGCCTGGCCAGGCGGTTGTGTCGCTTGGAGGCGCTCGGGCTCACGAGGACCATCCCATCCACGATCTCGATACCGGCGCACTGCTCGTCGGTCCACGTCGCGTACAGCTCAGCCGTGACCTGCTCGTGCATCCAGGCCGGCGCGACCATCTCGGCAGTCATACACACCTCCCGGCTGCTGCTCGGCTGCCGGCCCCAACATACCGTGACCCGGGCCTTGGCCGGCCGCTGACATCGGCGTCCGGGCTACGATCTCCATCGAGTCCCAGACCCATCGGGGCTTGTCGTATGACTGGATGTGGTAGCAGGACGAACTGGGGCCACTACTTCCCGCTCCCGGGCGAGCCGGACGGGCTGCACTTCGAGTGCTGGACCATGCTCGCCGCCTGGGCGGAGTCCACCTCCCGAGTGGAGATCGGCGCACTCGTCGCCTGCAACAGCTACCGAAACCCCGACCTGCTCGCCGACATGGCCCGCACCGTCGACCACATCTCTTCCGGCCGCCTGATCCTCGGCATCGGCTCAGGCTGGTTCGAACGCGA
>NZ_JBFAMR010000186.1:0-1332 GCF_040656595.1 Actinoplanes sp. NPDC049802 | reverse complement strand
ATTAAACCTTTTGTTGGTTGTTGTGGCTGGTTGTCGCGTTCTGGTGTTCGGTCTTGCCGACCGGTGGGTGTGGCCTGACGTGCTTGTTGCGAGAGCCAGGCGGTCGCCCCGGGCCTGGCCTGGTGTTTTTCGGTGCACCGGCCGGCTGAGCCAGTTTCGGGCGGAGGTTGCGAAACCCGCGCCGCACGCGTGCCGGGGTCAGCCGTCCGGGGCCGGCCGGTGGACGTTCCCAAGGCCGACGCAGGTCGATGGCCAGATCGCGAGCCAACCGTAGCTGGGCGTGAACGGCGATGATCAGCCAGGTCCACCGATCAGCAGACCGCGGATCCCGTAGCCGGGGCCGGGTCCAGCCGAGAGTCTGCTTGAACAGCCGGAAGGTGTGTTCCATATCGAAACGACGCAAATATGCCTGCCAGATCCGGTCCACCCCGGCCCCGGTCAGCCCGGTCATCGAGGCCCACAGCCACACCGGTTTCGGGTTGCGGTCACCGGGCAGCCGGTCCACCCGCAGCCGGATCGCGGTGCCCTCGATGACCGGGAGCGGTCCTTCGTGCCCGGCCCAGCCACTGCGCCGGGCCAGCTTCGGATGCACCCGGTCCCAGGCGTCGGCGAACGCCGCACCGTAGCGGCTGGTCTCACTGATCGTGGCCACGGCCGGGTCCGGATGCCCGGCCGGTTCGTCGAGGTCGAGGACCTCGCCGTGCCGGGACGGCCGGCCGATCCGCCCCGCTTGCCGGGGTGCGGCGGGCAGGTACAGGACCCGGTCCGAACGCAACCTGCCGATCAGCATCACCGGAAGATCTCGCAACAGCCACGCCAGACGGGTCACGTCGTAACCGGCGTCGAACACGATCATGATCCGTGGGTCACCGTCACACCACCGCCCGTGCTCCCGCAATCGGTCGATGACCTCCCGTACCTGCGCGGCGGTCACCTCGGTGGCGTCGTCGAGAGGCCCGATCCGCACCGCGTCGAGTACCGCGGTCCAGGACGAACGCCCGGTCTCCAGCGCGGCGACGAACGAATACGCCCAGCCCGGGATCATCTGCGCGGCGTTACGCCCACGGCCGTACACATGACAGAACGAGCGATCCTCCGCGGTCGCGGCATCCGGGCGCAGCCACGGGCTGACATCGACGGCGAGGACGATCCGGCCGGCACGGTCCCGCGGCAACGGCAATCCGATGATTGCCCTGCGTAACCGGCCCACCTCGATGACCCCGTTGTTCACCGCGTCATACAAAGCGCCGTGACCACGACGATGCTCCGCCGTCATCGACAACTCGACCAGGCTCGTGACCGGCCCCTCAGCACACAACACCGCATCGGCCA
>NZ_JBFAMR010000185.1:0-1389 GCF_040656595.1 Actinoplanes sp. NPDC049802 | reverse complement strand
CGCTGCTGCGAGAACTCCACATACGTATCCGCCGTCGCCATCACCGACACACCACCGGCCAGCGCCAGCGAACACTCACCGTTCCGCAACGCCTGAACCGCCAGATGCAACGCCACCAACGACGACGAACACGCCGTATCCACCGTCAACGTCGGACCCTCGAAACCAAACGAATACGCGACCCGGCCCGACACCACCGCACCCGTACTCGCATTACCCGCATAATCGTGATACATCATCCCCGCGAAAACACCGGTGTCCGACCCCCGCAAACCAACCGGATCGACACCAGCACTCTCCAGCGCCTCCCACGACGTCTCCAACAACAAACGCTGCTGCGGATCCATCGACAACGCCTCACGCGGACTGATACCGAAAAACTCCGCATCAAAATCCGCCGCATCATGCAGAAAACCACCACGACGCGTATACGAACGACCAGGAACACCAGGCGCCGGATCATACAGATCACCGACATCCCACCCACGATCCACCGGAAAACCAGAAATCGCATCACCGCCGGAGACCACCAGATCCCACAACTCACCCGGCGTCCGCACCCCACCCGGAAAACGACACCCCATACCCACGATCGCGATCGGCTCGCGGAGGGTGTTGTTCAGGCGTCGGTTCTGATCGCGCAGCCGTTCGTTGTCCTTCAGCGCGGACCGCAGTGCGGTGACCAGCTGTTGTTCCGAGTCGGCCATCTGCTCATCCCCCGGCTTCCGTGGCCGCGTCGCCGAGATCGGCGAGCGCCATGCTGATCAGTGCGTCGGTGTCCATGTCGTCGATCGATTCGCTCGCGGCATCCGCCGGTTCGCCCGGCGTGGTCCGGACGCCGCCGAGTTCGAGCAGGCTGGGTACCAGTCCGGCGTCGTGCAGCCGGCTGATCGGAATGGTGAGCAGGATCCGGCGGATCTCGTCCTCGGGGAGCGTGCCGCCGGTTCCGGAGTCGCCGATCAGACGTTCGTGGAGCAGGTCGGCGACGGCCCGGGCGTACGGCCGGTCGAAGGTGAGGGTGGCCGGCAGCCGCAGCCCGGTCGCGGTGTTGAGCTGGTTGCGCAGTTCCAGGGCGGCCAGCGAGTCGAAGCCCAGTTCGGTGAAGGCGCGTTCCGGCGGGACGGCGTCGGCCGTGTCGTGGCCGAGTACGGTGGCCGCGGTCGTCCGGACCAGATCCAGTAGCGTGTCCCGGCGTTCCTGGCCGGACATCGTGGCCAGCCGGCCGGCCAGATCGGAGGGGGTCCCGGTGGCGGCCCGTTTCGCCCGGCCGGTGTTCCGGCCGCGGATCAGCTTCTGGTAGACGGGCCCGTCGACCGCCGAGAGATCCAACCCGATCGGCACATAATGAGCACCCGGCGAAGCGACAGCAGCGTCGAAAAGACGCAACCC
>NZ_JBFAMR010000184.1:0-1416 GCF_040656595.1 Actinoplanes sp. NPDC049802 | reverse complement strand
TCGTCGTTGAACGATCTACCGGAGACCTCTTCATTTATCGATCACCGACACACCCGTACAGCCGGTCAGGCAAGCCACTTCTTAAACACGGCCTAGGGCGCTCGGAGAAGCGCTGAAGGCCGGCCGCACAAGACCGGGCCCTGGGCGGACAGTCCGAGGCCGCGGATACCCCGCAAGGCCCGGCAGCGCATCGGCTCACCCGTACCGATGGTGACAGTCTCTCCTGGAGTGACCGGGGCAGCGCGGAGCGTCAGGGCGGGCTAGTATCGGCGTTGGGCGGAGCGCCCGCCCGAGCCTCGTGTGGCTGCCCACGTCGACCATGGATGTGGCCAAGAGTCTCCGACTCAGCGCGTTCTGTTCCGCTGCGGTGCGCTGGTGTGCCGTCCGTCTAGCGGGTGACGTGGGTGCCCGTTGAGGGCGTGATGGTCATGTTCGAAAGGTTCACCGACCGGGCTCGGCGGGTTGTCGTCCTCGCGCAGGAGGAAGCGCGGATGCTCAACCACAACTACATCGGCACGGAGCACCTCCTGCTCGGCCTGGTCCACCAGGGTGAGGGCGTCGCCGCGGTGGCACTGGAGCGGCTCGGCGTCTCACTGGCGGCGGTGCGGCAGCAGGTCGAGGAGGTCATCGGCCAGGGGGACGAGCCACCGAGCGGGCACATCCCGTTCACCCCGCGGGCCAAGAAGGTTCTGGAGATGTCGCTGCGGGAGGCGCTGCAGCTCGGCCACAACTACATCGGCACGGAGCACATCCTGCTCGGGCTGATCCGTGAGCGCGACGGTGTGGCCGCCCAGGTGCTGGCCCGGATGGGCGCCGATCCGGAGCGGGTGCGCCTGCAGGTGGCCGAGATGGTGACCGGTGCGGGCTTCGACCCGGAGGCGGCGGAGGGCAAGCCGTCACCGGCGGCGGTGGCGATGTCGCCGATTCTGGACCAGTTCGGGCGCAACCTGACGCAGGAGGCCCGGGAGGGCAAGCTCGACCCGGTCGTCGGCCGGGAGAGCGAGATCGAGCGGGTCATGCAGGTGCTGTCGCGCCGGCGGAAGAACAACCCGGTGCTGCTCGGCGAGCCGGGTGTGGGCAAGACCGCGGTGGTGGAGGGGCTGTCGCAGTCCATCGTCAAGGGCGAGGTGCCCGAGACGCTGAAGGACAAACAGCTGTACACGCTGGATCTCGGTGCGCTCGTGGCCGGCGCGCGCTATCGCGGTGACTTCGAGGAGCGTTTGAAGAAGGTGCTCAAGGAGATCCACACCCGCGGCGACATCATCCTGTTCATCGACGAGATCCACACCCTGGTCGGCGCGGGCGCCGCCGAGGGCGCGATCGACGCCGCGTCGATCCTGAAACCGATGCTGCCCGGGCCGCGCAGATCGACCGGCGGCCGGCCGGGCCCGTTGTCACCGGCCCGCACCGGCATGT
>NZ_JBFAMR010000183.1:0-1564 GCF_040656595.1 Actinoplanes sp. NPDC049802 | reverse complement strand
CGGAACGTGTCAAGGGATTGAGGCCAACGGGAGTTAAGCGGCTTGCGGTTGGGGCTGGGTTTCCTGGTCGGGCCGGTTGATCCAGACCTGCTCGGGCATTTCCAGGATCCTGGGCAGTGGTCGGCTGGTGCCGAACCGTTCCGGATGCGCGGCGCGGGCCGCGGCGAGGGTGTCCTCGCGGCCGGCGCGGACCTGGTGGTGGCGGCCGTGGTGGACGTCGGCGGGGGTGTGCAGGCCGATTCCGGAATGCCGGTGAGCGTGGTTGTACCAGGTCACGAACTCGGCCATGAACCAGCGGGCATCGGCCAGTGTCGCGAACCTGTCCGGGAAGACCGGCGCGTACTTGAGCGTCTTGAACCAGGCCTCGGAAAAGGGATTGTCGTTGGACACCTTCGGCCGCGAGTGTGACCGGGTGACCTGCAGGTCTTCGAGTAGGTCAGCCACCGATTTCGAGGTCATCGAGGTGCCGCGGTCGGCGTGGACCACGTGCGGCACGCCGTGGGCGTCGAACACCTCGCGCATCATGCTCTCGGCCAGCGGGCCGGACTCACGGGCGTGGACCCGGACGCCGACGATGTACCGGGAGTAGATGTCGATCATCACGTACGCATCGAAGTAGACCCCTTTCACCGGGCCGGCGAGTTTCGTGATGTCCCAGGTGTAGACCTGCCGAGGTCCGTCGGCGACCAACTCGGGACGCTGCCGGGCCGGATGCTTGGCCTGCCGGCGACGTTCGCGTACCTGCTCGTGCTCGCGCAGCAGCCGGTACATCGTGGCGATCGAGCCGACGTAGACGCCCTGGTCCAGCAGCGCCGCGTAGACCTGTGCCGGGGCCGCGTCAACGAACTCCGTGCTGTTCAACAACCGCAGCACCCGCTCACGCTCGGGTGGGGTCAGAGCATTGGCCGGTGGGCGCCGGGCAGGCCGGGCCGGGGTCGGACGGCGTCGGTCACGGTCCGCACTGGACCGGGCGATCCCGGTCAGCCGCTTCGCCTCCCGCGTCGGGATGTCCGCGCTGGTCAGCTCGTGGAAACAGGCCATCAGCGTCTGCCGAGCCCGAACACGTCCGGACCGTCCGGCTCGCTCCTGGAGATGTCCTCCAAGAGCTCTCGCGCTTTTCCCATGATCGTCAACGCCGTCTCCGTCCGTGCCAGCTTCGCCTGCGCCAGCTGCAGCTCGCGGCGCAGCCGGGCGATCTCCGCCTGCTCCACCGACGGCCGCCCGACCGTCTCACCAGCCGGTTTACCCTGCAACAGCCCGGCGTCCCGGGCCCGGCGCCACTCGGTCATCAACGACGAGTACAAGCCCTCCCGCCGCAGGAACGCCCCGCCCTCACCGGCAGCGACGGCCTGCTCGTAACCGGCGAGGAGTTCCAGCTTCTGTCCCGGGGTGAAGTTCCGGCGGGCCCGCGGCCCACCCGAACGGGGACCCTTCTTGCGACTCATGACCCCATCCTGGGCCACGACCATGTCAACAGCAGTAGTCAACGCTCTCGATCCTGAACTCGCCCTGTCCGGCGGACTTGCTATGAACCGCTGGCCTCAACTCACCCTGGCAGACAGGG
>NZ_JBFAMR010000182.1:0-1654 GCF_040656595.1 Actinoplanes sp. NPDC049802 | reverse complement strand
CGCTTCTTTCCCACGCTCTCCATGATGCTGGACATCCTCCCGGAGACCCCAGGTCCCCTGATCTTGGATGTCCGTCAAAACGGGGCAGGCCCAGGCACCCCGCGGTGATGTGCAGCCGATTTTCGCTTCGGCCTGCGGTCATCAGGCGGTCCGGCCGCACCGGGCCGGTTCGCTGAGTTGGTCACCGGCTATGGGTGACGTTCGCGGCCCTGCACGACGGCCCGCTGCGCGTCCTGGACAGTGGCATCGCGGTGGGTGAGGTTGCTGCCGGTGGCGTCTGCGTGAACCTGGCTCTGATGTGCAGCATGCCGACGGTGCTCACTGCGGTCCTCGACGACTGTTGCAGGTGGCCTCGGCCGGGCTCGGCGCGGTAGCGGAGGCAACGACAGAGTACTGTCCAGAACTTGCCTCGGCGGCCCCGTGCAGCCTGTCGTGCAGCGCGTGCCGGGCTGGACCCGGGTAGGAGCCCGACAGCCATATCGCCGTTGCGTACTCGATCGGTTGGCTGCTCCTCGGGTTCGGTCTGCTCGTCGGTGCTCTGGCCGCGCGTCATCGCGTCCACCACACTGACCGAGCCGGAAACCGCTGTCACCGGTCCGCGATAGGCGTCTCGGCCCGGCCTGGAATGTTGGTCAGGGGTATCGACGTCATCCGAGCGAGCGGGGACGCCATGAAAAGGTGGAGGGAGAGTTCATGAAACTGACCGTGGAGAGGCGGCTGTTGTGCCCGGCGTGCGGTGACGTGCTCGGTGACGCGACATATCGCCGGTGGCCCGGTTCGCTGACCATCCGCGCTCCGATCGGTTACACCATCAACCCGATGGCCGCGGGCATCATGCGCCGTGTGGTCGAACGGGAGCTGGCGGAGGCGGCCACCGAACCGGCGCGGGAGTTGGCGCGAGTCCGACTGCAATACGTCGTCGACAACATCACCGATCCGATTTACGACCTACGCTGCGAGCACGGTCACTCCGCCCTCCGAACCACACCGTCGATTATTCGGGCGATGACCGCCGCTCAGGGGGAATGGGCGACCCTCGAATAGCGCAGAAGAGCCGGAACGGCACTGTGCCTCCTGTGCTGTATCGACACTGCTGCTGCAGTACGACACGCCGCAGCATATCGCTGCCGTCGCCCGGGGCCGGATTCACACCCACAGCCGCAAAGCGTCGCTTTGCCGCGGGTCCCAGCGGTGGAGCGTGCGGGCTCGTTGGATGAGTTGACGGATCGTGACGATCGCGGCGGGTAGGTAGAGGTAGAAGTTGATGATCAGGGCGTTGCGGCCGGTGTAGCGGCGGATCTTACCGAAGCCGTTCATCCACGAGTTCGTCCATTCGACCACCCACCTTTGCTGATCTGGATCGGTGCGGGTATGCCCTTGAGGGCGACCTTGGCGTTGAAGCGTCGGCGGGTCTAGGTTCTTCGATTCTGCTGGGAGGCCCAGCACTTCGCTGCCATGTACCGGCACCATCGAGCGGCTGCGCGCTTAGGGTGTGACGAACGTGGTGAACGTGCTGGCTTACATGGGCAACGAGAAGTGGCTGGCCCAGTCGTGGTGGTCCGATCTCTACCCGGGCGACGACGTGGTGGACTGGATCGGTCTGGACTCCTACGTCTCGGTGGAGAAGGGCTACTACCACTACGGCGACTTCGCC
>NZ_JBFAMR010000180.1:0-1685 GCF_040656595.1 Actinoplanes sp. NPDC049802 | reverse complement strand
CTGAACCGGTCATGCCCGTCTTGCTGCCGCCAACCGAGGCGCTTCTACCTTGATCCACTCAAGTCGGACACCGCCATGACTTTGCCGGGGCCCTGTGCCCGAGCATGCCGGGGCCCACATCACCTGGGCAAACATCACTCTGATGACCCGTCGGCTCACTCGGGGCAAAGACCAGCGTCAAGCCGCTGAGCCACCGCCCCTCGCGGCCTAGATTCCGTGGATCCGCCCGGCCGCCCGGTAGCTCGTCACCATGCGGCCATCATGCAGGGCGCAGCCGCTCAGGTTCCCGCGATCCCGATCGTCAGCGGCATCACGACGACACTCGTGAACCGTCCGTCGCCGTCCTGCACGGTCAGCACCAGATATCCGGGGAACGGGTTCGCGTCCCTGGTGAAGTTGGCATTCGCATACATGTACTCGTCCGGGTCGACGTTCTCCGACCAACTGGTCAACTCCTGGGAGTTGCGGGCGTCCAGCAGGCGTACCCGCGCCGTGCCGTCGGTGGTGGGCAGGAAGTTGACCGACAGCGGCGGGTTGACCGCGCCGTTCGGCTCCGGGTGGCGCACGGTGGTACGCGGCGACTGCATTGCCTGCACGCCCCACGCGCCGCCGCCGGCGTCCCGGCCCAGGCTCACCGTGCCGAGCACGCTGCCGTTCCGGTTCGTGACCTTGATCAGCCGTGCCTCCCCCCGGTTGTCCTGCTCGGCCGAGAAGGTCAGGTCGGACGTGGGGACGCCGAGTTCGTCGAGGAACTGCTCGGCGGTCGGCCCCGGATCATCGGTCGCCGGTCCGGTTCCGGTCTTGCCGCCCACCAGAGCCGGCGACCAGATGATCGGATAGTCGGCGGTCGCGCTCTGCTGCGGCGCGGCCGTGGGTATGTCGCTGTCCGAGCGACGGTTCACCGTCACCCCGGCGACCACCGCGAGAATCACCCCCAGCGCCACCGTGACCGGTATCAGGAAACGCTTCCGCACGACTGCCTTCCGCCCTTGGGTCCGCTGCCAGCCGCACGTACCGAGGAATATTCTTGGCCGCGCGCGTCCAGGGGAAGCGGCGACGACGACTTGCGCTTGAATCGCCGCCGGCTCAGCGGCACCCCGCCCCATCCCGGGTCGGCCGCACCGTTGGTGATAGCCAGCGCCAGGATCTGCAGATCGGCAGCCAGAAGCTCAGGGATCACAAGATGGATTCGCTTGACGATGGCTGAGCCTGTTCCGTTCCGCATGGTGATCTTGAACTTAGCCCTGCGGCGCCGTGAGCACACCCTGCTTGCAGGGGTTGACAGGTAGCCGATCGGTCGAACGGTCTCCAGTGTCAGCAGCGGCACGGTGGCGCCGCATTCGTGCTTCTGAAGCAAGTGCTCGCATCTCAGCAAATCAAGGCACGGGGACCCAAGCAGTCGGGGGCCATGCGACCGCGGTAAAGCCCTGCGGCCGACCCGAATGCTCGGCGGTACGTCTGGCGCGACCGCCGTGCGCCAATGGTGCGACCACCTCCCGGCGGCACGGCGTTCGAATCGGCGTCACCGTGACGGTGATACGAACGGCAGAGACGGAACTCGCCAAATCAAACTCGCGCTAGCTGCGGAAATACTGACGGCATCGCGTATTGAAGTGTTGCGAGTTTGGGATGGGCGACGGCGTATCGGTTTCAGCCCAGAGGGCATCGGAACCTGCCTGCGGGCG
>NZ_JBFAMR010000179.1:0-1712 GCF_040656595.1 Actinoplanes sp. NPDC049802 | reverse complement strand
AGATGGCAGCGCAGGCACGGGACTCCATCGGTTACGAAGCGTAGAGAACTCCGATGATCAATGGACCCGTGCCTGTTTGCTGCCCGCAGGTACCCGCCTGTCCGGATCTTGGACCTATCGCCGGTCGGTCTTAGGCTCCTGCGGAACCCTGGCGCTTCGTGTCTCGTCGCCGTCCCGTGATGGGCGTCTGGCAGTCGACCGATCCCTGCGAGCCAAGCCTTAACCAGGGCGGGGGGTGTCTTCTGCTCGACAACACCCGGCGACCTGGGTGAGCCGGCCACCCTTAGGTGAGCGCCTGGGGTCCGTGGCAGGCATACCTTTGCTTAGGAAACTCTGCCCAGCAAGGAAGGCAGGGCGCCAGGATTCGCGCCTGGCTGGTCGGCTGGCCGTATCTCGAAGGACATGAAGAGACGCCGAATGCGTCGTATGAACCGGTTGCCCTTGGGGAGATCGTTGACCTGACCGCGTTTGCTGCTGAGATCGCAGTCTTCCGGAACGTGCTTCCTCTAGTTCTGAGTCGCGGTGTTTCACGTGAAACATCACCCGTGTTGCCGATCGCTAGTTCCCGTGCCTGGCTGACCGTTATCCCGGCGTCGAACTTGATTCAGGGAACCTTCGTCGGGTATCTGCTGTGGCGGACGCCGCCGTCGGTACCAATCCATACTCGAAGCATCGGTTAGGTTCTCCGTCCAAAGCCTGGGTGAGCCGCAAAGCGTAAGCGGATTCTCTTAGAGGGTCGGGGCGGTTCAACCCATGAGTTCAGGGCTGAGTCGGCATGCCTGCCCTGCGGATCGCGCGGCACGGGCGGGTAGATCAACATACGAGTGGTCGTGTCCGTTGCCCTCCGGCGTTAAGTCGCTCGGAGCATGGCCGCTCCAGAATCGGCCTGCCACAGCGGATTTGCTGACGAGAAGAAATGAAGACGAGGTGCTGCTCAAACGTCGCTGGGAGTGAGGCCGGGACTGGGGCTCGGTGAGTAGAGGGCCGGCGCTGCGGTATCCCGTGAAAGGAGCGCAGGTCTAAGCACATCGGGAGACCTCGGCTGTTGTTTCGGTATGGATCGCGAGAACGTCTGAGGGCTCTCCCTGCTGCTGCTTCACCATGGGTCGGACCACAGCCGATGAAGCCGTGTTTGGCTGGACCCTCTGCCTTGAAGCGCTCCAACGAGGTGCTAACCAAATTCGCCGTCCAGCGGACGTGCCTTCCAATGGCTGACAAGCTGGCTGCATCCCGATACTCCTCAGTGCGGCGGGAGGTGTGCCCATGTCTGAGGCGAGGATTGGGCGCCTGGTCACGGATGCGGATCGGCATCCACGGTTGCTCTCGCCGCATTGCGTCCCGCGGTCAGGTCCGGTGCTGTCGGCGGATACCACCGGATCGATCGTGGAAACGGCCGCGTTCAGCGGCATGCGGTACACGCCGGGCACATGACGACTCCCGTCTTTCCTAACCATTGAAGCGGCAACAGGCGTCTTCTTCATCGGGAGAAGATCATGACCGGTTTCACGTGAAACGGTTGAGGCCTACTGGACGTTACGCTCGGTGCTCGGTGCTCGGTGCTCGGTGCTCGGTGCTCGGTGCTCGGTGCTCGGTGCTCGGTGCTCGGTGCTCGGTGCTCGGTGCCCGGTGCCCGGTGCCCGGTGCCCGGTGCCCGGTGCCCGGTGCCCGGTGCCCGGTGCCCGGTGCCCGGTGCCCGGTGCCCGGTGCCCGGT
>NZ_JBFAMR010000178.1:0-1868 GCF_040656595.1 Actinoplanes sp. NPDC049802 | reverse complement strand
CCGGGGTTCCACAGATAATCGCGGTTTGAGGTTGGTCCGCGGGATCGTGTCGCAGGTCAGGGCGTTGCACACTAGCGGAAACGGCGAAAAGCCCTAGTGACACGGTTTGCTCCTTTACTTGATGTGAGCTGCCTGGATGTCTTGATCGCATAGCGGCTTGATCGCTAGGGTCGCTGTTCGTGTACGTGAAGCGTTCGACACGTAAGACGGCCGGCGGCGCGACGGTCGGCTACCTGCAGCTGGCCCACAACGAGTGGGACCCGGCGGCGAAGGTGTCCCGGACGAAGGTGTTGTACTCCTTCGGCCGGGAAGACCAGCTCGACGTCGCCGGGATCCGGCGGCTGGTCGCGGCGTTGTGCCGGCTGCTGGAGCCCGGCGACGGGCTGGCCGCGGCAGCGCCCGCGGAGCTGCGGTTCCTGGAGTCCAGGGCCCTGGGCGGGGCTTTCGTGCTGGACGGGCTATGGCGCAAGCTGGGCATCGACGCCGCGATGCGGCGGATGCTGACCACCACACGCATGGAACCGCGGGTGGAGCGGATCCTGTTCGCGCTGGTCGCGAACCGGGCGCTGGCACCCAGCTCGAAGCTGGCGGCGACCCGCTGGATCGAGCACGACGTGGTGATCGACGGCCTGGACGCGCCGGTCGTCGATGAGTCCTGCTACCGGGCGATGGACTGGCTGATCGACGTCGAGCCGCAACTCGCCCGGATCGTGTTCGACAACACCGCCGACCTGCTGAACCTGGAGGTCGACCTGCTGTTCTTCGACACCACCTCCACCTACTTCGAGACCGGGGACGCCGACGCGCAGGTCGGCCGCGACGAGCGCGGCGTGCCGGTCACCGACGGCGAGACGGCGGTGAAGCAGGCCGGGTTCCGGACCTGGGGCAAGAGCAAGGACTCCCGAGGCGACCTGCCGCAGATCGTGGTCGGGATGGCCGTCACCCGCGACGGGATCCCCGTCAGATGCTGGGCCTGGCCTGGGAACACGGCCGACAGCGCCCTGATACGGCAGGTCAAAGATGACATGCGGGACTGGTCACTCGCACGGGTCGTGTGGGTCGCCGACCGCGGTTTCACCTCGGCCGAGAACCGGCGCTACCTGCAGAAGGCCGGCGGGCACTACATCCTCGGGGAGAAACTGCGCGGCGGCACACCCGAGGCCGAGGCCGCGCTGTCCCGGCAGGGACGCTACCGCCACGTCGCCGACAACCTGCAGGTCAAGGAGGTTCGGCTGCACTCGGACCTGGCCGACGACCGGTTCGTGATCTGCTTCAACCCCGACGCCCAGGTCCGCGACGCGGCCGTACGCGCCACGATGGTCACGATCCTGCAGGACATGATCGACGGCTCGGACAAGCTGACCCGCGACAAGCGCGCCGAGCTACGCGGCGTCATCTCCACCAAACCCGGCCTCAAACGCTACCTGCGCACCACCCCCGGCGGGTTGCTGCGCGTGGACAAGAAGGCCATCGACGCCGAGGCCAACCTGGACGGCAAGTTCCTGCTGCGCTGCTCGGACCCGAAACTGTCGGCCGAGGACATCGCCCTGGGCTACAAGCAGCTTCTCGAAGTGGAACGCGGCTGGAGAGACATGAAGTCGATCATCGACATGCGGCCCGTCTACCACCGCGCCGAGGACCGCATCCGCGCTCACGTGCTGCTGTGCTGGCTGGCCCTGCTGCTCATCCGCATCGCCGAGACCCGCACCGGCCAGACCTGGACCACCATCCGCGACGAACTCCAACGGCTGCACCTGGGCACCTTCACCGGCCCGGCCGGCTCGTTCCGCCAGCGCACCGAACTCACCGCGACGCAGAAGAAGATCCTCACCGCACTCGGCCTGCCCGAACCCCGCCGGATCTTCGAG
>NZ_JBFAMR010000177.1:0-2123 GCF_040656595.1 Actinoplanes sp. NPDC049802 | reverse complement strand
ACCGCCTGCCGCGGCGCAACCGCCTGCCGCGGCGCAACCGCCTGCCGCGGCGCAACCGCCTGCCGCGGCGCAACCGCCTGCCGCGGCGCAACCGCCTGCCGCGGCGCAACCGCTGGACTTGGCCAGGCTGCCGGTCGCGAGACGGCCGTCGGTCGTTTTCGGATCTCTGTTCGCAGCGAATCCGTTGCTCACGACGGTGCGGCTAATCGGGGCGGAGCCGCGGCGGGCCACCGGGGCTCAAGCGATCCGTGCGGTGGCCGGGGCCGTGTGCCGGATTCACGCGTCAGGCGGACCCGTGGGGCCGGACCGCTCGGGTGACTGGCTCGTCGGAGTGGCCGCCGGGTGCGTGCGGAGGACTTCGCCGGTCCGGGTGGCCCGCCGCCCGGCCCAGTACCGGGCCGGGCGGCGGTGGGGCGGCCGGCGAGAACGACGGCGGTCGGGCCGAGCCGGTTTCGGTCTCGGGTTCGGCTCGAGTAAGGCCGACGAGATCGGCATCCAGCGGAATCAGGGATTCGCCATCCCCTCCCCGGACCGTTCCTCCCGGAGCGGGAGAATTCCCGGCTGTTTCTGCCAGGACGCGCAAATTCCCGGCTGTTCTTGCCGGAGCGGGAGGATTCCCGGCTGTTTCTGCCGGAGCGCGCAAATTCCCGGCTGTTATCGCCGGAACGCGCGCAATCTCACCGACTCATTTTAGATCGCGTTTCCGATCACGCGAAATCGATCGATTCATGACACCGCCATATCGTCGATGGCCGTCGCGCCATGTGTGTCACCACCGACCCGGCTCGGACCGGTCGCGATCTCCGCACCGGGCGGCTGTCCGCTCAGTGGCTGATCTTCTGCTGCTATGTCAGTGCTCTTTCGGGGCGTGCGAGTCGGCGCTGAGGCCAGCTGAAGGCTTTTCGGCTGGCTGCGGGGGCTGACTGACTCAGCGGGCGTGCGGCAGCGCTGACCCCGCTGGCTATTTGAGGAGAGCCGTCTACCTGCGGAAACGCCACGGCGGAGGGGTCTCCACCTCCCTGTAGTCGCCGTCGCAGGCCATGAAAATCTGGATCCAGGTCCGATTTCCGCTACCCGACACCCCCGAGGCGAGGCCCGGCGGCCAGGGATCGGACCAGATATGCGCTGGTAGAGAGCCTTTCTTAAATAGCCAGCAGGGTCAGTGTTCACGGCCAGCCGGGGTGGATCACGGTTCCGTCCGTGGCGTGGTCATGCGGATGCTCCTCGGCACCGGGAGGCGGGCGGTGTGCCGCTGGGCTCGGTGGCGGTCAGCGGAGCCGGTGTTCGCGTGGCTCGGTGAGGTCGCGGAGGTCGCGGAGAAGGATGTGGTTCGGGCCTGGTGGGGCGTCGCAGCCGGTGCCGTGCACGTCGAGGCCGGCGAGGTCGCGGGCGAAGGCGGCGGGCGGCCGGAATTGACCGGGGTCGAAGTGAAGGTCACCCGGGTGCCGGAGCCCGGGGGAGGGCTGAACGGGGTGGGCGGGCGCAGCGGGCGGGCGCCGGCCAGCTCCTGGCGGAAGCCTCGGCCGTCACGCCAGACCTCGAGAGACGTCCGGGCGGTCAGGGCGGCGGCGGCCTGGTATTCCCAGCGTTCGGGGCTCAGCAGGGCGCCGTGGCCGTTGACGGTCAGCGTCTCGGCCTGGTCGTCGGCGATCGTGACGATCAGATTCCCGGTGATCTCGGCGGTCACGTGGGAGGTGTGGGGGTCGGCGCCGGTATGCAGGGGGCGCCACAGGATCACGGCGAGCATCCGGGTCGGCAGGCTCGGATCGTCCTGGCCGGCCCCGAAGTACATGCCGGGGCGCTTGCGGACCGCTTTGTCGAACTCCAGGACCTCGATCATCGAGCTGTCGTACTCCGGGAGATCGCTCGGCATGGGTGAAAGCTACCCGGTGGGCGTGTTGTGGCTTGGTGTGGTGGTAGCTCGGTGGGCGTGTTGTGGCTTGGTGTGGTGGTAGCTCGGCGGGCGTGTTGTGGCCTTGGTGTGTGGGCCTGCCCCGTTTGACGGACATCCAAGATCAGGGGACCTGGGGTCTCCGGGAGGATGTCCAGCATCATGGAGAGCGTGGGAAAGAAGCGATCGAGGCCGCGGCGGGCATTCACGTCCGAGTTCAAGGCCGAGATCG
>NZ_JBFAMR010000176.1:0-2245 GCF_040656595.1 Actinoplanes sp. NPDC049802 | reverse complement strand
CAACAGCAGTAGTCAACGCTCTCGATCCTGAACTCGCCCTGTCCGGCGGACTTGCTATGAACCGCTGGCCTCAACTCACCCTGGCAGACAGGGCCCGGTGACGCCGGTCGTCGTGGCGAGCTTGACCCGAGCGCTCACGGTGAAACTCGCGTCCGTACGGACCGTGACAGCGGCCCCCGTGGTGCGGTTCGTATAGGTGAGCGGCCCGGCAGTAGCGGCGTACCCGCTGGTGCCGTTGAGCGACAGCGCGCTGCCACGGTTGCCGCGGCCTGTGACCCGGGTGCCACCGCTCAAGGTCAGCGTGTTGTTGTTCTCAGCTACATCCTTCGATGTGGTGGCGTTCGCAACGTCGTCGAAGTCCCACGTGGCGGCCGGCCCGGAACCGTGTAACACCGTGAAGGTGTACTTAGCCGCGTCTTTGGAGAAGTTGCCGGCACGGTCTTTCGCCCACACGTAGAGGGTTTTGGTGCCGTCGGTCTTCGGGGTCCAGGATGGGATCTCTCCGGTGAAATCGGCTTTCACCGGCACAGTGGGAGCATCCTTCTGAGAACCGCTGTCGAAGCTCCACGCATACCCGAAGATGTCTTCCCGCTGTTTCCGGGCTTCTTCATCCGACACACCTGTAATCACTGGAGCGGCGATCACGAACTTGCCGGGATAGCCGACGCCGCCGCTCGGGGTGCTCGACGAGTAGTCGGGCGAACTGAGTGCGCCGGGATTCGGCGGTTTCGTGGCGTCTACGGTGAACTCACAGGTCTTCTCCGACCAAGTCTCCATAACGTCGGCGGCAGTGGCGGAAGCGCGGTCTCTGGTCTTTGCGTTCCAGCCGTAGGTGACACCGTCGGCGAGCGTTGGCAGGGCGGCCGACACGGCCTCACCGTTACCGCCCGCCTTCGACACCGTGGTCTTGCTCGTGGGCGTCTTGACGTTCCAGAGGTAGAAGCTCGTGGTGAGCTCGGATTCCTTGTCCTTGTCCGCTTGCTTGCCAGCAACCGTGACACCGGACGTCTTCGTCACCCAGGGACGAGCCGAGCCGGTCTTGCAGGAATCCTTGACGCCGTCGGTCATCTGCTCGGTCAGTGGGGACGGCGCGCCGTTGTACGTGACCGACAGCCGCGCCGTCGACGGCTTGTACCGCTTCCACTGGTTCTTCGTCGACTCGTCGATCGCCTTCATGCCGAACGTCACGACGCTGTCCGAGTCGCTGACCATGTTCGTCACATCGAACTCGATGTCGCCCGCGCCGATGCAGCCGTGCACCGCACCGTACTTGCGCTTGGCCATGACCGTCGCGTACCTGCCCCAGCCCTTGGGCGGGTTGTTCCAAGTCGTCGCGGACGTAATCCCGGTGCCCATCCGCCACACCCGTGCGCTGCTGGCCGGGTTGCACGTCCACGACCAGCGCTGCTGGATGATGAACTTGGCGTCGCTGACCTTGCCCTTGACGCCGGTCATGTCCAGCCGGAAAAACGACCGGATGATGTGATCTGCGCACCCGCTGCAATCCTCGGTCCGGCCCACACCCGCAGAGCCGGTGATCGAACCGTCGGTCAGCGCGGTCGTATTCTTCCAGAACGACTTCGTGGGGTACTTGCTCCACACCGACGTCCAGGCCCCACCCGACAGGTAGCCGGTGACAAGCGGGTCGATGTAGACCGGGTACCGCGTCCGCGGATCGGTGAGCATCGCCTGGTCCGGCATGATGGTGACCGACTCGTCGCTGACCTTGACCGGCATCACCGCCTGCCGCACCCGGTCACCCTGGGTCTCCTCACCCGAAGGGCCGAGATCATTCGGCCGCGTCTCCCCCGAAGCCATGGCCTGCTGCTCCACCGACTCCGACGAATCCCACATCAGCGGGGCCGGCGCGGCGAACACCTCCGCACCGGAGGAGTCACGGGCGCTCAAGCCCCCGGCAGCGCTCTTGCCCACCGAGACACCCTTGGTGTCCAGCCCGAACTTCAGCGACCGCAGGTCCGGGTTCCCCGCCGCGTTGCGGGTCCGCACCACCAGCACCTCGGAAAACCCGGTGGCCGAGGCGGTCACCTGGAGGTCAACGCCCGGAAGAACGTTCGGGTAGGTCGCGGTGTCACCCTTGAGCTTCGGCTTCGGCAGGTCACCCGTCCAGCGCAGGGTGATCTCACGGTCACCCCCTGTCTGCCAGGGTGAGTTGAGGCCAGCGGTTCATAGCAAGTCCGCCGGACAGGGCGAGTTCAGGATCGAGAGCGTTGACTACTGCTGTTGA
>NZ_JBFAMR010000175.1:0-2275 GCF_040656595.1 Actinoplanes sp. NPDC049802 | reverse complement strand
GGGGAGGCGAGCCGCATGTCTCACGTCGTCAGCACTGGCACGGTTACGCTCCGCCGTGGCAAAACACGTTCATTCCGATCGGCTTGGTTCTCACCCGCTGGAACACCCGAAACTTCAGCACGCCTGTTCCCTTGGACCCCATCGGTGAGACGCCGGATCCGCCTTGGCGGCGAACCGGCTTTCCCTACCCTGCTCCGCAGGGAATCCGATTCCTCCCCACGGCTAAAGCCGGGGGTTTCCACGGAGGCTTTTCGATGAGTGACACCAAGCCCACCGTCCTGTTCGTTTGCGTCCACAACGCCGGCCGCTCCCAGATGGCCGCCGGCTGGCTGCGCCACCTCGCCGGTGACCGCGTGGAGGTCCGCTCCGCCGGGTCCGAGCCCGCCGACCAGATCAACCCCGCCGCGGTCGAGGCCATGAAGGAGGTCGGCATCGACATCACCGACCAGACCCCCACCAAACTCACCTGGGACGCTGCCAAGGAGTCCGACGCCATCATCACCATGGGCTGCGGCGACGCCTGCCCGGTCTTCCCCGGCAAGCGCTACGAGGACTGGAAACTCGAGGACCCGGCCGGCAAGGGCGTCGACTCCGTGCGCCCGATCCGTGACGAGATCAAGGCCCGCATCGAGGTGCTGCTCGCCGACTTGCTCCCCGCCTCCTGAACATGGAGTCGATTCGCGTCTGATCATCATCGGTTCCGGACCGTCGGGCTACACCGCGGCGTTGTATGCGGCTCGTGCCAAACCTGTAGCCCCTGGTGATCGAGGGCGTCGGCTCCGGCCGTCAACCCACGGTTTGCACTTCGCTGATGCGCGCCGCCTGGGCGGTCCGCTCGATGCGTACGCCCGCGATGCCGTGGCAGGCGAACGCGGTGGTCGCCGCGGTCACGGGCCACCCCGGCGGCAGGTGGTCTGGGGCCGGCAGATGCAGCCACCAGACCCAGGGAACGAGGGACCGGCAGCCGGGCTGTGAACGTTGCTTCAACCCTTGGCGCAGCCCGGCTCAACCGGTTCGTACCCCGCCTGACATCGACGGACAACGTGGAGTTCGCCGGAGGGTCGACATCAAGTTCTGGTGGAGCGTGGCACTCGCGACTCTCGGCGTGGTGGTACCGGCCGTCGCCGCGGTCTACGAGTTCGTCATCAAGGGTCGCAAGCGGCTCGGATCAGCCGCGCTACACGACAATCGGAAGCACTTCGATCCAGCAGGACTTGACCTTCGGCGCAAGGATCGCCTGCGCCGCTTCGGCATCCTGCTGAGTAAGGAAAACCCCCGAGCCTGACACATGCGGTCGCACGTCGCGGCCGACGTCAACCATGACGACGAAGACGTACCGATACTGGCTTCGGCCGGTCGGCTGGTCATGATTCGAGCCGAGCGCGGCGACGAGATCCTGGACGGAAGCTACGTTGAACCCCGGGTTCAACCCGAACAGCGGCTCGGTTGGCCACTGTGGCAAGTACGCGTCGGCGGTGTTGAAGAAGCTTCCTTGGACCCGGGGCAGGATCCCTTCGTGCCGGCCAAACCCCATGCTGACCACGTAGTCGGATCGACCTTGGCTTTCCAGCATGAACACTCGGTCGCCGCGATCGGCTCGCGCACCAGGCATGGACGCGAAAATCGCTTCCGCCTCCGGTGTGGTCGCGCATCTGACCACCAGTCCGGCGTAGCCGTCCCGGATCTTGATCGCCTCGACGGGTTTGAACAGTAGGTCGATGGTGGTGTCAAACTCGTCGTCAGCTGGATTGCTGCGCAGCAGTAACTGGCCGTGGCTCGCGGAGTACGCCTCCATCGCGAAGTGGCGGTTGCTGCGGAAGATCACGGCACCCGGCTTGAGCTCGTGATCTTGAGTGAGCCAGCGATCGGAGGCCATGTCGCCATGATCTCATAACCACTATTACGGCAGGATGTACTACAACCGTCTCAGTTGAACAAGCCAGCAGTGTCAGCTGATCCAGCACGCGACTCGCAGTCCCTGAGACAGAATGCGTCCCGCCATGATCACGTGTACTCATTCCGGCAGATCAGTTTGTCCGACTGGCGAATACCGGGCAGTACGGGTATTCCAACGGTGTGAATGGGCTGGCTCAGCTAGCGGCCGTTGACCTTCGGCTGTCACCCGGGCGAACCTGCTGACGAGCCGCGCCGGTGGCGGCCAGCCGCGCTACCAGCAGGCACGGCCTAGGTCGTGTTTAAAAGGTGGGTTCATAGCCATCGGTTGATCGCGGCGATCTGCACGGTGGCGAGGTAGCGAACGGCCAGTTTGTCGAAC
>NZ_JBFAMR010000174.1:0-2314 GCF_040656595.1 Actinoplanes sp. NPDC049802 | reverse complement strand
GTCGAGGGCTTTGAGAAGGTGGGAGCCGGGCCCGACGTCGAAGGTCCGCATCCAGACCTCCGGGTCCTTGAGGTCCGCGGGCGGGCCGGAGGCGACCACGGTGCGATTCAAAAGAATCAGACGATCACAGGTGTACGCCGCCGCGGTCAGATCGTGGGTGGCCATCAGCACGGCCCGGTCCCGGGCGATGTCGGTGAACAGGCCGGTCAGCGTCTCCTGTGCGGGCATGTCGAGACCGGTGAACGGTTCGTCGAGCAGCAGCACCGACGGCTCCAGCACCAGCGCGCGGGCCACCAGCACCCGCTGCCGCTGACCGCCGGACAGCTCCCCGACCGGCCGTTTGCGCAGGTCGGACAGCCGTACCCGGTCGAGGGCGTCCCAGGCGGCGCGCCAGTGGGCGACGGTGGGCCGGCGGAACAGGCCGATCCGGCGGACCAGGCCACTGAGTACGGCGTCCTGTACCGAGGCGGGGAAGTCCCAGGTGAACTCGTGGCGCTGCGGCACGTAGCCGGCGCCGGCGGTGCGGACCGTGCCGGCGCGCAGCGGGATCAGTCCCAGCGCGGCCCGCATCAGGGTGGTCTTGCCGGCGCCGTTGGGGCCGAGCAGGGCGGTGAAGTCACCGGCGTCCAGGCGCACGTCGACGTCGCGCAGCACCGGGCGGCCACCGAGGTCGGCGGCGACCCCGGTCATCTCCAGGGCCGCGCTCACCGGAAGTCCTCCCGTTCGGCGCGACGGCGTACGGCCGACTGCCGGGCCACCAGCGCCCCAACGATCAGGACGGCGAGGAGGCCGGCGCCGATCAGGGCGGGAGTCTGCCACGTACCGGATGAGGGATCTTGATCTTCAGAGGCCGTGGCGGCAGAGGCGGAGCCGGCCGCCAGGGGAGCGGTGAACGCGGCGTCGAAGTCGGGCTCGGTGGCGTCGCCGACCGCCAGGCGCAGCACGGTGCTCGCCGTGGCCGTGGTGCCGTCGGCGAGGTCGGCGCTGATGTCGACAGCGAGCTGATAGTTGCCGGGCTCGCCGAACACCCAGTTGGCGTGGGTGTGGGTGTTGGTCTCGACCCACATCGGCTGCGGCAGTGGTTTCGCGGTGCTCCACAGCACCTGCGGGGCGCCGAGGTTGCCGGCCTGGAGGAAGACCGTG
The DNA here is from genome assembly GCF_040656595.1 of Actinoplanes sp. NPDC049802. Lineage (NCBI taxonomy): Bacteria > Bacillati > Actinomycetota > Actinomycetes > Micromonosporales > Micromonosporaceae > Actinoplanes > Actinoplanes sp. NPDC049802. The sequence goes on along the minus strand of NZ_JBFAMR010000174.1, from coordinate 1,171 downwards.
ACGGCGCCCGGGCCCTGCGCCCCGCGCAGGGTCATGGTGATACCCCGGCTGATCGCGCCGATGACGCCGGGGTCCTGGGTGTTCCAGCCGATCCAGACGACACCTTGCTTCTCGGTCTGCGGCACCACGTGCACCTCGGCGCCGGCCCGCTCACCGAGGAACGCGTAGGCGGGGTCGTCGGGAACCGTCTGGCGAGCGGTGTCCCGCACACGCAGCACGGTGTCGGCGGGCTCCCGCCACACCGGCGGCACCGCGTGGTCGTCGTGGATCCGGATGGTCCACGCGCCGTCACGCAGCCGGGGACCGATGTCGACGTGGCCGGTGTCCAGCACGGCCCGGCCGGTGGCCTGGGCCTGGCCGGGGTCGAGTGACTGGTCGAGCCCGGGGGTGGGGCTGGGCGCCGTCGCGAGCAGCACGGCGAGCAGGGACTTGAGCAAGGCTGATCCTCGGTGGCTCAGAGAAGGCAGGAGCGGAGGGAGTCGGCGTTGAACCGCATCATCGACACGTAGTCGGTGACCCGGCCGTCGAACGCGTCGCCGTAGATGTCGCAGATCTTGACGTTCTGCTGCTTGGCGACCTCGACGAGCGTGGACGAGCGGGCGCGCAGGTTGGGTTCCAGGAACACCGCCCGGATGTGCAGGTTGCGCAGGGTCTCGGTGAGCCGCCGGCGGTCGGCGAGGCTCGGTTCGACGGCGGGGTTCGGGGTGACGAAGCCGGCGACCGGGATGCCGTAGGCCTTGGCGAGATAGGCGAAGGCGTCGTGCGTGGTCACCAGATGGCGGTTCGCCGCCGGGATGCCGTCAATCATTTCCTGGACGTACGCGTCGAGCGCGCTCAGTTCGGTCAGGTACCGGTCGGTGTTGGCCCGGTAGGCGGCGGTGCCGGCCGGGTCGGCGGCGATAAGCGTGTCCCGGATCAGTTCGGCGTAGGACTGGGCGTTGCCGACGTCCTGCCACAGGTGCGGGTCGATCTCGCCGTGCACGTGCCGGCCCAGCACCGCCTGCGGCAACTGGTAGATCTCGGTGCCGGGCCGTCCGAGGAACCGGAAGCCCGGCCCGGCGGGCACCTCCTTGAGCGCCTTCGCCGGAACCTCGATCACGGTACGGGCCGGATCGTGGCGTACCTGCTCGGTGCCGCCGTGGCCGTCGCCGTACAGGTACAGCTCGCCGGT
>NZ_JBFAMR010000173.1:0-2417 GCF_040656595.1 Actinoplanes sp. NPDC049802 | reverse complement strand
GGTGCGTACGCCGGAGGACGCCCTCTACGCCGACGAACTGCGCCGCCGCGGTCGTGAGGACGCCGGGCTGGACGTGCGGTTCGTCTACACCCGCACGCTGGACGTACACCCAGGCCTTGCCGCCGGACGCCAGCGGCGCCTGCACCCGGTGGTAATCGTCCACCTCGTAGTCGTCGGCCCGCAGCAGCTCCGCGTCGGTCACCTCGAAGGCCGAGCCGTCCACGACATCGGCCGGGTCGCCGGTCGGCGCCAGGATCGGGTGGAAGGCCTCACCGCTGACCGCGAGCACGCCCGGATCGGTGATCGCGACGCGGTCCAGCCGGAACCCGGCGATCCGGTCCACCCGGCCGTCGAGCCGGCGCCCGAAGACGCTCGTCTGCACGGCGGGGTCACGCAACGTCCCGTAGGAGAACAGCAGAGGCATGATCGAAGCCTAGCCGTCACCGTGGCGACACGGGCTCCTCCCGGTTGCGAAAATTCCGGAATCAGACCGTAAGTTCAGGCGGAGTGTTAGACCTTTGACGAGCGATGCGAGGGTGCTGACGGCGACATTTCCCCGATGGTCGACGGCGACATTCTCCGAAACTTTCGATGTTTCGAGCGATAGTGCCGGTCGGTGCATCGTCCCTGCTCGCCCGCTCGCGTACCGAACCGGAACCAGCCTGGACAATGCCCACGGCACTCATTAACGGCAGCCCGGGGTAGCAATTCCCGACCCTTCCGCAATGCGATTCCATGCACTTGTACGCCTCCTCGGAAAAGGCTTTCAAAATCGACCGAGAGAACCTCGCGCGACGTTGCCATACGGGCTCCGTGGTGCCTCCACAACCTCGCTACCAGCGAGCATGGCCTGCTCGCGTGGTCCTGACGGAGCGTGGCGGCGGCCGGAAAGGCGGGCTCGGCGGCCGGGCGAAATCTTCATCGACGTATTGACGACGCCAATTCTGCGGGCTTAGCGTACGGGTTGTTTGACGCTCCCTTGCGCGCGTGATCACGTCCGGATCGCGCGTGCACCCTTTGTTTTCTGAAAACCCAGGAGTGACCTTTGACGAAGGCATCCCGCGTCGCGGTGGCCGTCCTCGCCGCATCGACGCTCCTCCCCATCGGCGTGCAGCCGGCCCAGGCCGCGAGCAACACCGGCTCGGCGTCCGCCGGCCACGGCGGGCACCCCGACGTGCCACTGCGCCGCGTCACCCCACGCGACCTGCGGATCGGCACGGCCGTCGCGGGCGGCGGCCACCACCTCGAGCAGGACTACCCGGACCCGTTCACCTACGACAAGCCGTACCGGAAGGTTCTGGCCCGGGAGTTCGACTCGGTCTCGCCGGAGAACCAGATGAAGTGGGAGTTCATCCACCCCGAGCGGAACCGGTACAACTTCGGCCCCGCCGACGCGATCGTCCGGTTCGCGCGCCAGCACGGCCAGGCCGTCCGCGGGCACACGCTGCTCTGGCACAGCCAGAACCCGGCCTGGCTGGCCGAGGGCGAGTTCAGCAAGGCCGAGCTGCGGGCGATCCTCAAGCAGCACATCTTCACCGTGGTGGGCCGCTACCGGGGCCAGATCCACCAGTGGGACGTCGCCAACGAGATCTTCAACGAGAACGGCGAGTACCGGCAGGAGAACATCTTCATCCGGGAACTCGGCCCCGGCATCGTGGCCGACGCCTTCCGCTGGGCCCACCGGGCCGACCCGAAGGCGCAACTGTTCCTCAACGACTACGGCGTGGAGTGGCCCGGCGCCAAGGTCGACGCCTACGAGGCATTGGCCAGGCAGTTGCTCGCCGACCGGGTGCCGCTGCACGGGTTCGCCGCCCAGGCCCACCTGAGCATGCGTTACGGCGCGCCGGACCAGCTCAGCGGCGTTCTCCAGCGCTTCGACGACCTGGGCCTGCACACCGCCGTCACCGAGCTGGACGTCCGCATGGACCTGCCGGAGGGTGGCGTCCCCACCGCCGACCAGCTGACCACCCAGGCGCGGTACTACAAGACCGCCCTGGACGCCTGCCTGGCCGTCGACGACTGCAACTCGTTCACCCTGTGGGGCTTCACCGACAAGTACTCGTGGGTGCCGGTCTTCTTCCCCACCGAAGGCGCCGCCACCGTCATGTGGGACGACTTCACCCCCAAGCCCGCCTACTACACCGTCCGCCAGACTCTGGCCGAAGCCAGGCACGACGGCCGCTGACCGATCGTCCCGGCCGCCGCTGCCCGGGCGGCCGGGACGATCGCTGCCCGTAGGGACGGGACGGTCGCTGCTGTCCGCCGGGTTGATCGCTGCCTCGCCGGGCGGGACGCCGCGGCCCGGGCAGAGCCGGGACGATCGAACCCGGCTGGCCGTGGGCGCTGTCCCGGCGAGTGGGTGTCGCTCGGCTACTTCCGCATCACCAGCGTGGAGCAGGACGATGCGTCCGGCGGCC
>NZ_JBFAMR010000172.1:0-2561 GCF_040656595.1 Actinoplanes sp. NPDC049802 | reverse complement strand
ACGCCGCGGTCGGGGTCGAACTTGTCGACGGCCTTGATCAGGCCGACCGTGGCGGTCTGGATGAGGTCGTCGGTGGGCTCGCCGCGGCCGGAGTAGCGGTGGGCGAGGTGACGGGCGAGAGGCAACCAGGCCTCGATCGCCCGGTCCCGCAATGCGGCGCGGGACGGGTGTCCGGCCGGCATGGCGGCCATCGCGGCGAGCAGTTCGGCAGCGCTGTCGACAGGCGCCGCGGCGCTGGCCGTGGTCGACGGCGACACCGCCGTCGAAGTCTCGGTCACGGTCATGTCGTGGTCCTCCCTGGCACCTTCCCGGAGAGCCGGTCCCTGTTTGGGACCCGGTCGGTCGGGCATCCATATCTGTGGACGGCGAGGGCCGCCCAGGCGCACTTGGCCGTTCGGTTACGCAGACTCTATACGAAGGGTCCAGAGAACACTAGCCGAAAGTATGAGTCTGTTAACGTGACAAATCGGATGAAATAGCCGCTCCAGGCAGCCTTTCACGGCCTCAATCGAAGCCGGACCACCACCGAACACGTCCGGGTCCTCGTCCTCACACGACCCACCTTCCGCCGACGCCGCGGTCCGAATGGGCACGAGCGAGCCGCCGGGGCAGACCACAAGCCTCACCCCAGGAACCCCAAACCCTCCCTTTCCCGTACGCGGTGAGCGCCCACCCACTCGAGCCGCGACCTCTACCCCTAACCCGAACGACCCCTCGCCGGATCCGCTTCTCACCTGGGTGGCACAACTGCCGGCCACACCCGGTGCATCGAGGCGAACCGCGCGCTCCTGCTCCTCACCGCGGATGTACCGATCACGTGCCCGACTTCGGCGTTCCGCTCTCGGACGGTGTCGCCCCCACCGCCTTCGCCGGCCTTCTCCGCTCCTGCTCTCCGCACCGCTACATGAAGGCAGTCCTGCGGGCCCAACCCTGAGACCTTCTCCAACTCGGCGCCGTCTTGCTTCCCACGGTTCAGGTGTGTCCGCTCGCCGGTGGCGACACGCTGTATTCGATCTCCTCCAGCTGGTCGTGGGCACCGTCTCGGAGTGTTCGAGTCAGCGCCTCGTTCCAGCCGGTACCGCTCGGCCAGCGCTGAGCGCCGTCTCGGAGTGGCCGAGTCAGCGCCTCGTTCCAGCCGGTACCGCTCGGCCGGCGGTGTGACAGCGCCTATGGCCAGCCGAACAAGACCAGCCGAAATCCGGGCAGTCCCCGCAGTTCTGTTACGGCGAGTCGCGGGCACCGACGTCCCGCATCCGGAAGCAGTTCGCCGCCGGTCAGCCCGACCTGTCTTCGGCTGTCGTTCCGCCTTCCGAACTGAGGGCGCTGATCTCGGCCGCAGACCCTGTTCACGCGATGGCGCCTGCGGCCGGGCCTGCGTAGGTGCCGCTAGTGCGGCACGCCGCGCTCCCTCAGCACACGGCTGTATAGGTATGTGGTCGAAGACCTCACTTCGCGCTGTCGCTTCCTCGCGTTGCTCTCCCACCCTTGACCGCACTGCACACCGCCCCGAGGGTGCGGGCGCCCGCACCCTCGGATGTCCCGGGAAGGGCCGTCCGGATTCTGATTGGTCTTGTCCGGCTGGTCGTGGGCGCTGTCTCGGGACCGTTGGGACGGCGCTCAGCGCCAGCCGTGCGGTCTTGGCCGGTCGCGGGCGCTGCCTCGAGCGCTCCGAGACGGTGCCCCCGACAAGCAGAGCGAGGTCGGCTGCGGTGCATTGCCGGCTGCGGACGGATCCATTCCTCAGGGAGTGCCCGCGCGACTGTGTCTCGTACCGGGGGTGGTCGGCTCCGGGGCTGGTCGCGGGCGCTGTCTCAGGCTCGCTGGTCAGTCCTGGCGGCCGGCCGGAGCCCTTCGAGCGACTGTCGGGATGGGCGGGACCGGTCCCTGAGCGGACGGGCCGACGCCATGAGGCGGTGTGTTCGGTGCGCCAGGCCGGAGATGCACGCGGGTGTTGTGTGCCCGGCCGGGTGGCAGGGCGGGATGTGCTGGTGAGCCGGGGCGGGGTGTTGTGCGCGGGAGCGGCCCGAAAAGGGGCGCTGATCTGCGGTGATGCGGATGGCTGCCATTTCCGTTGTCGGTGTGGCGGATGAGAGGGATGTTCCTTGCGTATCCGTGCCGCTTCGCGCGGTCATAAAACTCTTTCGGCTCGCGGACACCAGTGGCCACGGGAGTGCGATCGTGTGTGGGGGCCGATTTGGCGTTGGCGAGGGGAGCGGGTAAAGTTCTCCAAGCCAGCAGGGAAACGGGCGAGGCAAACGGAACACTCATCACTGAGAGATCCGCACCGGCCGTCCTGCTAAACCCCAAGGATCAAGCGCCACGAGCGATCGTGTAAGCTTCCGCGGGACTCGAGCGAATTCCTGGCTCACCGAAACGGGTAACACCCCGGATTTGGCGAGACGGAATAGCGAGGGTAAAGTAGAGCGAGTGCCCCGGAGAACGGGCCGCGAAAGCGGTTCGGAGGACGGTGTGCGGTTGTTCTTTGAGAACTCAACAGGGTGCTTGATAAGCCAGTGCCAATTATGGCAATACCCCGGCCTGTCTTCGGATGGGTTGAGGAT
>NZ_JBFAMR010000171.1:0-2913 GCF_040656595.1 Actinoplanes sp. NPDC049802 | reverse complement strand
ACCGTCGACGCGGCGGCGGTCGACACCCGCTGGTGCGGCGACATCACCTACATCAACACGTGGGAAGGCTGGCTGTATCTGGCCACCGTCATCGATCTGGCCTCCCGCCGGGTCCTGGGCTGGGCGGTCGCCGACCATCTCAAGACCGACCTGGTCGACGCCGCCCTGACCGACGCCCTCGCCCGGCGGCGTCCCGCCGACGGCCTCGTCTTTCATTCCGATCGCGGTTGTCAATACACCAGTGCCCAGCACGCGCGTCTCGCGAAGCGGCACGGCGTGCGGCTGAGCGTCGGCCGGCGCGGGCAGTGCTGGGACAATGCGGTCGCCGAATCGTTCTTCTCGACTCTGAAGACGGAACTGATCCACCGCCAGGCCTGGCCCACCCGCAAAGCCGCTCACCAGGCGACATTCGAGTACATCGAGGGCTGGTACAACACCCGCCGCCGGCACTCCAGCCTCGGCTACCAAAGTCCCGCCGCTTACGAAGGCGGCACCGTCATCAACCTGCTACCCGATCTCAAGGTAGCCTGAAGATCAACTCATCGACCCTGTCCGTCAAAACGGGTCAAGCCCAGGTCATCACGGTCACCACATCGATCGAAACTTCTGGTCCACGCTGAAGATCGAACTCGTGTATCGCACGAGCTGGCGGACCCGCGACGAGGCCGAGAACGCGATCTTCGAATACATCGACGCCTGGTACAACACCCGCCGCATCCAACGCGAACTCGGCTACCTCAGCCCCGACGAGTACGAGGCAGCCTGGCACGCCTAGACCGAGCCAGCTAACCTCACCCCTGGCCCGACCGGAAGCAGGTAACCACTCCGCCGAAACGGGGGGACTCATAGCGGCTTTGAGCGGTGTCGAGCTGGTCCCAGCCGACATCGAAAAGTTGGGGCAAATCAGCGGCGCGTGGCGAAAACAATGTATTCTCGGACACCTGCATTGCTGGTATCCCGCGCAAAACGTCCGCTTTGGACATCGCGGCCCGCCGGAAGGATACGCCGGCCCGATTGTTGACGGGGTACGGCTTGCACGTCGGCAAACTTGGCCTCGACCAGCAACTGCCGGAACGCCTCGGCAAGGTCGAACACCCTTCCAGCACGGACGGTGTTGGCCACTGAATACGCCACGACCCCACCGGGCGCGATGACCCTCGCGGCCTCGGCGAAGTGCGTTCGTAAGTCTTCAACGTAGGTGCGCAGGGCTCGGCCCAACACTGTGCGTTCGCCGCGATACTGGTCTTCATACCAGGACCGCAGCGCCGGTGGCAGGCCAACTTGCCGATCAGTTGGTTCGAGGCCGTACTTGGCACCGACTTGGTCGGTCCGCTGCACTGGCCAGCCGAATGCAAGGTATGACAGTCGCTGTACGTCGAAGTAGTCGTAGGTGACGAAGTACGGCGGACTGGTCACGATCGCGTCGACCGAGGCGTCAGCGATGGGAAGCGCGCGGGCGTCACCGTGCTGTATCTGGCCACGTTGCCGAGCCGCCCCGAAGACGTCGCCTGTCGCTGCGTGTGCATCCTGTTCGGCGACGCAGTCACGAGCGAGCTGCCGCGCCCACCGGCGGAGGCTTTGATCGAGTGGTATTGGCATTCGGGCCGGGTCAGCAGTTGCCTTGACAGAGCCGATGAGCCACCGTGACGAGGGTCGCAATGATTGCGACAACGCTACCGTCACGAATCGGCGTAACCGCACATCATCAAGATGATCGATCTCAGGCAGCCATGCGGTCAGCAGGCGAGCATTACTTACCCCCAGCCAGCCCACGAGTTGATGGTCTAACGTTGGCCTCTTCGCTGGCGCCGTCTGAGTTAGTTGCTCGCAGACCGCGGCCGCGTCCCACGGGTTGGGGGGAGGATCGAGTCGAAGCCTACCCATCTCCACACCAAGGGTGGTGAGTTCGACGCCCGTCGCGACCAGGCCGAGTTGATTGCTGGCACTTACGACAGCACCAGTACCGCAAAAAGGATCAAGCACTGACGTAACGGGCCGACGTGCGCGTGTGACCACCTCGGCAAGCATCGAGGTAAGGACGTCAGCGGCGAAGCGTGCTGGGTAGCGGTGAAACCAGCCCAGGACGACGTGAGGACTGGGGCGAGTGAGCCGTTCGAGCGCGACTGCAGGCACTGGCGTCTGCCGAGGGCTAAATGCAGGCTGATCCCCCTTCGCCCATTCCCATGACGTCGCCGAAACTGACCGGTTGATGATCTGGGTCGCTTGGGGTCCTGCCGCCACGCGGTTCTCCTTCGCTGCATTGGGGTTCCCAGCGCGCCCGAATCACGGCGCAGCCTTTGTGAGCAAGCGGCGCCGACGATCGCGAAATTATACGGGAAGTCGAGTCACGCCGTGTGCATCCGCCGGGACCGAGCGGGGCGCATTTGGACGAAGACCGGGTTTCGAAACACTGCTCCAGTCATCAAGCACTGGCCCGGACCGAGCGAGGGCACAGTCGACCAAAGCGCCTCGTGTACGCCGCCGGTGGTCGCACGAACCGGAGCGAGGTTACCGGCTGACTTCAGTTGATGGATAAATCGCGTATTGGCTAACTCGAACAACTCCTCCGGAACATGCCCAGGCTGCTGGGAGACCAATGCCAGGCCCATCCATCTTTTGCGGCCTCGACGGCTGATCACCTGAAGCTGGTCGAGGACCGCTCGCATCCTGGCGGCGCTAGCCCGGGAGACGAATGTGTGCACCTCCTCGATCACTACCAGTACCGGTGGCCGGAGTGGACCTCCGGCGTGTAGGGGTTGGCCGCGCGGTACATCGAGAATTCGGTCGAACAACGCCTGCAGCAGAAACGCGATGGCAATGAGCTGATCTCAGCAACGCGAATGTGTTGATTGGTGCGACACGGGCGAAGGCGGCGAGATCGGGCGATGCTGGAAGAGGACGCGGAGCCCTCGG
>NZ_JBFAMR010000170.1:0-2925 GCF_040656595.1 Actinoplanes sp. NPDC049802 | reverse complement strand
ACCGGGCGTTTCCCCTCCGCTATGACCACCGAAACAGCCGTCAGCGTGGAACAAACCAGCAACCCACACACAGTGGGGTGGTTGTTCGTTTGCTGTGAATCACACAGTGGACGCAAGCGCAATGTTTAGAGTGGTTAAGCCCTCGGCCTATTAGTACCGGTCGACTCAACACGTTACCGTGCTTACATCTCCGGCCTATCAACCCAGTCGTCTAGCTGGGAGCCTTACCCACTCAAGGTGGTGGGATACCTCATCTCGAAGCGAGCTTCCCGCTTAGATGCTTTCAGCGGTTATCCCTTCCGAACGTAGCCAACCAGCCATGCTCCTGGCGGAACAACTGGCACACCAGAGGTTCGTCCGTCCCGGTCCTCTCGTACTAGGGACAGCCCTTCTCAAGTATCCAACGCGCACGGCGGATAGGGACCGAACTGTCTCACGACGTTCTAAACCCAGCTCGCGTACCGCTTTAATGGGCGAACAGCCCAACCCTTGGGACCTGCTACAGCCCCAGGATGCGACGAGCCGACATCGAGGTGCCAAACCATCCCGTCGATATGGACTCTTGGGGAAGATCAGCCTGTTATCCCCGGGGTACCTTTTATCCGTTGAGCGACACCGCTTCCACACGCAAGTGCCGGATCACTAGTCCCGACTTTCGTCCCTGCTCGACCCGTCAGTCTCACAGTCAAGCTCCCTTGTGCACTTACACTCAACACCTGATTGCCAACCAGGCTGAGGGAACCTTTGGGCGCCTCCGTTACCCTTTAGGAGGCAACCGCCCCAGTTAAACTACCCACCAGACACTGTCCCTCGACCCGATCAGGGCCGCAAGTTAGATACCCAAACCCAACAGAGTGGTATTTCAACAGTGACTCCACCCGAACTGGCGTCCGAGCTTCACAGTCTCCCACCTATCCTACACAATTAAATTCAGATACCAATGTCAAGCTATAGTAAAGGTCCCGGGGTCTTTCCGTCCTGCCGCGCGTAACGAGCATCTTTACTCGTACTGCAATTTCGCCGGGCCTGTGGTTGAGACAGTGGGGAAGTCGTTACGCCATTCGTGCAGGTCGGAACTTACCCGACAAGGAATTTCGCTACCTTAGGATGGTTATAGTTACCACCGCCGTTTACTGGCGCTTAAGTTCTCCGCTTCGCCCCGAAGAGCTAACAGGTCCCCTTAACGTTCCAGCACCGGGCAGGCGTCAGTCCATATACATCGTCTTACGACTTGGCATGGACCTGTGTTTTTAGTAAACAGTCGCTTCCCCCTGCTCTCTGCGGCCATACCACGCTCCACCAGCAAGTGGCTTCACGCGTCCGGCCCCCCTTCTCCCTAAGTTACGGGGGCAATTTGCCGAGTTCCTTAACCACAGTTCACCCGTCGCCTCGGTATTCTCTACCTGACCACCTGTGTCGGTTTCGGGTACGGGCCGCTCGAAGCTCGCTAGAGGCTTTTCTCGGCAGCATAGGATCAATGACTTCACCAGAACGGCTCGGCATCACGTCTCAGCCTACATGCACCGCGGATTTACCTACGGTACGGCCTACACGCTTACCCCGGCACAACCACCGGCCGGGATCATCTACCTTCCTGCGTCACCCCATCGCTAAACTACTACCCACCAAGGTCCTAGTCTCCCGCATCGCCGGCCGAAGCCATTGAATTGATCAAGTAGTTAGTACAGTGAAGTTCGTCTTGGGCGCTTCTTTGCGGGTACGGGAATATCAACCCGTTATCCATCGACTACGCCTCTCGGCCTCGCCTTAGGCCCCGACTCACCCAGGGCGGATTAGCCTGGCCCTGGAACCCTTGGTCATCCGGCGGAAGGGGTTCTCACCCTTCATTCGCTACTCATGCCTGCATTCTCACTCGTATGGCGTCCACGGCTGGATCACTCCGCCGCTTCACCCGCCATACGACGCTCCCCTACCCATCAACACGCCTGGACAAAACTCCGAAGAGCAATGCCGAGCAAAGTGTCAATGCCACAGCTTCGGCGGTGTGCTTGAGCCCCGCTACATTGTCGGCGCGGAACCACTTGACCAGTGAGCTATTACGCACTCTTTAAAGGGTGGCTGCTTCTAAGCCAACCTCCTGGTTGTCCATGCGATCCCACATCCTTTTCCACTTAGCACACGCTTAGGGGCCTTAGCTGGCGATCTGGGCTGTTTCCCTCTCGACTACGAAGCTTATCCCCCGCAGTCTCACTGCCGCGCTCTCACTTACCGGCATTCGGAGTTTGGCTGATTTCAGTAAGCTTGTGGGCCCCCTAGACCATCCAGTGCTCTACCTCCGGCAAGAAACACGCGACGCTGCACCTAAATGCATTTCGGGGAGAACCAGCTATCACGGAGTTTGATTGGCCTTTCACCCCTAACCACAGGTCATCCCCCAACTTTTCAACGTTGGTGGGTTCGGTCCTCCACGCAGTCTTACCCACGCTTCAACCTGCCCATGGCTAGATCACCCCGCTTCGGGTCTAGAACATGCGACTAAAAACGCCCTATTAAGACTCGCTTTCGCTACGGCTACCCCACACGGGTTAACCTCGCCACATGCCACTAACTCGCAGGCTCATTCTTCAAAAGGCACGCCATCACCCCTAAAGGCTCTGACGGATTGTAGGCGAACGGTTTCAGGTACTATTTCACTCCCCTCCCGGGGTACTTTTCACCATTCCCTCACGGTACTTGTCCGCTATCGGTCACCAGGAAGTATTCAGCCTTACCAGGTGGTCCTGGCAGATTCACAGCAGATTCTAGGAGTCCGCTGCTACTCGGGAACACCACAAAGAGGCACAGCATTTTCGTTTACGGGGCTCTCACCCTCTACGGCCGGCTTTCCCACACCGTTCAACTAACACTGAACTTTGTAACTCTTCGAGTGCGTGTCAGCACACCCAAGTGGGTCCCACAACCCCC
>NZ_JBFAMR010000169.1:0-2940 GCF_040656595.1 Actinoplanes sp. NPDC049802 | reverse complement strand
TTCTCCCAGCGGGACTCGATGCGGGGGAGCGCGGTCGCCAGGTCGTCCAGGCGGCTGCCGGCGGTGCCGAACTCGTAGCCGTACTCGGTGTAGTCACGTTCGAACCAGCCCGAGCCGATACCGAAGATCAGGCGGCCCTCGCTGATGTGGTCGACAGTGCGGGCCATGTCAGCGAGGAGGTCGGGATTGCGGTAGCTGTTGCAGGAGACCAAGGCGCCGATCTCCACCCGAGACGTCGACTCGGCCCAGGCCGCCAGCATGGTCCAGCACTCAAAGTGCAGTCCGTCCGGTTTCCCACTTAAAGGGAAGTAGTGGTCCCAGTTCGTTCTTCTACCGCATCCAGTCACGACAAGCCCTCGAAGGTCGAGGACCTGCGGGAAAGCCTATCCGGCAGCGGGTTGAAGAGGCGGCAGTCGATCAGCGTGTCTGGCCGATCAAGGTGATCGAGTTGGTGGCCTACGGTGGGGAACGTCAGTGGTACGACATACAGGATCGCTCAGCGGGACCTGGGCAACCTCGCGTCGACGGTATCCGCCCGAGATATCAGAGCCGACGACCCCATGAGCGATGCTCTCGGCGATGTCCGCGTCAAGGGCCGACCCCTGCGCGGCGCAGGTCGGCCAGGAATTGCCGAACAGGCAGGATGGCGTTCCGGTGAGATACCGCATCATGTGAGGGCCGTGCGACCTAAAATGGCGGAATGTCCAGGGGCATGGATTCGGTGTGGTACCGCGGCGATGACTGTTTCCGTGAGTTGATGCAGTGCCTCACCGAGCCGCACCACATCTGGGCTGAGGACATGCCGCACCTCGTCGCGGCCCTGAACGAAGTCCTGGCGTGGTGTCGCGACAGGCGGGGGTATAACGACCGGTTCCGGCGCAACAGCTGGAGTTCCGTCATCGCCGATTTCCGCCACAGCGTGAAGAACATCGGGTCGGCACTGACTACTCTCACAGCCCCAGCTACGACGGTGATCGATGGGAAGCTCAGGGACGACATCGCGGCGGACGCGGCCGATGTTGCCGATCTGGAGAAGCACGTCCGTGACGCGTTGGACCTGCTCACCACCGACGACGCTCTGCTCGCAGCGTGGAAGGACCTCCTGACCAGCTGTAACAAAGACACGCCGCCGATCGAGTCGGTGTGCCTGCGGCACGACACCTTCTGGGCCGTTGCCGAACTGGCGGGCCGCCCGCTGGAGAACCTCGCAATGGCGCTGACGAAGGTGTTGAGCGGAGATCCATGGGCGCTGCACGAGGCGCGTGTCGCCCTCGGCGAGGTGCCGCCGTCCGAAAGTGGTCCGCAGGAGCACACACCCCACGTGCCCGGCGCAGGTAGCCCCGTATCCGATCCGAAGCAGCGGCTGAAAACCGCTGAAGGACTGCTGAAGGTACCGCCCCGGCCGGTCGATCACGTGGTCTGGCTTGCCTTCGACAACGCGGGTCTGACCAGCACCGTTCAGGCTATCGGCCCAGTGACGTTCTACGAGGGCTATGCGCTCGGCCCGGTTCTCGCTGCCGAAGATTCTGACCGCAGCGGGCTTCCTGCGGAGTTCCAGACGACGGTGCCGATCATGGTTCCTGAAGGACCTCACGTCGTCATGGCACGTGTCGAGCTGGGAACCGACGGCGGCCCCGATCCAGTGCGCCGTGCCCGCAAACTGGTCCACGCGATGGCTGCGTATGCCGCGACACGGGCCGGCGGCAGCCTGTGGACGGAGTTCACGGGTCACATCCACGTCCAGGACGGCCAGATCACACGGTCCATGAGGTTCGGCCTTGACCGCATCGAGACAACGTTCCGGCCTGATCTTGATGCCACGGCCGCAGGTCTCGCCCGGTACTCTGGGACCATTTCCTCCGGGCTGCCAGGCGTGCTCGCGACGAATCCGGAACTCGTCGACGCTTTGCAATGGTGGCACCTCGCCGAAGGGCAACCTGGCGCTCAGGCCGTTTTTCTCAACGTCCGCACTATCGAGGTCCTCGCGGCCTTGACCTCTGACAAGGACTGGGACCGGCATCTGGAAAAGTATTGGAAGAGCATTTGGATACGGCGTCAGATCGGCGGCGAGGTGTCGGACGCGCTCCTGGAGTCCCTCTTCACCGGATACGTGATCGACGGCGGCGACGAACGGCAGCGAGAAATTCGGCAGCTGGTCCGTGGGAACAATTTGGGACAGCCGACCTTCGACACTCAGATCGCAGCACAGCACTTCGAAGAAGTCGCCGGACTCCTGCACTCGCGAACGACGCTGGCTCGCCACCTACGGACCCTCGCTCGCCGGGCGGCCAGTCCGGAGAACATCGCACAATGGGTCGGTAGCCTGGAAGAACGTTGGTCGATCTCGCTTCACCGGCTCGAACGCGTGCGGAACGCCATCGCTCATGGTGGGCCAGTGACCGAGGACGCTGTCTTCCGGGTCCTGCACTTCAGCCGTCAGCTCTCGGCCTGGGTGATCGTCGAGACCCTCGATGCGGTCATGACCGCCAAACCCCTTGACAAGGCGCAGCAGCAGCTCCTGGACGAGGCCGAGGCATGGCGTACTCAGCTGCAGACGGCATCCTCTATTCCAGAGATCCTTTAGCGAGACCCATTTGGAGCCACGATGACGCTCATCCGTTCCTCGCCGACAGCAGCGTCGTGGGGACGAATCCGTCCGGATCCGCCCCACCACGACCCGCCGGACCAGTCGGTTACTCCCGGCGTGTGGGCCGGCTGCCTCCAGCAGCCTGTGCCACCGGAGGCGTCCGGCCTTGCCGGCGAGTTAGTTGTCCTTGAAGAGCGGGTCCCGGTGTCCCTGGTATGCCCCGGGAGGTTGTTAGGCGGCTGCGGCGAGCGCCGAGATAATGACCTGATCTCAACAAGATCCGGATAGGTATTTGTATTCGTAGTGGGTCAGGTGTAGCGCGGCGGCGACGATGTCGCCGGTCCGGCGAGGGC
>NZ_JBFAMR010000168.1:0-3219 GCF_040656595.1 Actinoplanes sp. NPDC049802 | reverse complement strand
GTCGAGGGCTTTGAGAAGGTGGGAGCCGGGCCCGACGTCGAAGGTCCGCATCCAGACCTCCGGGTCCTTGAGGTCCGCGGGCGGGCCGGAGGCGATCACGGTGCGATTCAAAAGGATCAGACGATCACAGGTGTACGCCGCCGCGGTCAGATCGTGGGTGGCCATCAGCACGGCCCGGTCCCGGGCGATGTCGGCGAACAGGTCGGTCAGTGTCTCCTGGGCGGGCATGTCGAGGCCGGTGAACGGTTCGTCGAGCAGCAGCACCGACGGCTGCAGCACCAGCGCGCGGGCCACCAGCACCCGCTGCCGCTGCCCGCCGGACAGCTCCCCGACCGGCCGTTTACGCAGGTCGGACAGCCGCACCCGGTCGAGGGCTTCCCAGACGGCCCGCCAGTGGGCGACGGCCGGGCGGCGGAACAGGCCGATCCGGCGGACCAGGCCGCTGAGCACAGCGTCCTGCACCGAGGCGGGAAAGTCCCAGGTGAACTCGTGGCGCTGCGGCACGTATCCGGCGCTGCCGGTGCTGACCGTGCCGGCGCGTAGCGGGATCAGTCCGAGCGCGGCCCGCATCAGGGTGGTCTTGCCGGCGCCGTTGGGGCCGAGCAGCGCGGTGAACTCGCCGGCGCCGATGTGCACGTCGACGTCGCGCAGCACCGGCCGCCCGCCGAGATCGGCGGCGACACCGGTCATCTCCAGTGCGGGGTCATCGGGTGGTCTCGCGTTCGCGTTCGGCGCGGCGGCGTACGGCCGACTGCCGGGCGACGAGCGCTGCGATGATCAGCAGGGCGAGGACGCCGGCGCCGATCAGGGCGGGCTTCTGCCACGTACCGGATGAGGAATCTTGATCTTCGGTGGTTTCGGCAGCGGCCGACGCGGAACCGGCCGCCAGAGCAGCCGTGAACGCGGTGTCGAAGTCCGGCTCGGTGGCGTCACCGACCGCCAGGCGCAGCGCGGTGCTCGCCGTGGCGGTGGTGCCGTCGGCGCGGTCGGCGCTGATGTCGACGGCGAGCTGGTAGTTGCCGGGCTTGCCGAAGACCCAGTTGGCGTGGGTGTGGGTGTTGGTCTCGACCCACATCGGCTGCGGCAGCGGTTTCGTGCTGCTCCACAGCACCTGCGGGGCGCCGAGGTTGCCCGATTGGAGGAAGACGGTGACGGTGCCGGGGCCCTGCACGCCGCGCAGGGTCATGGTGACGCCGCGGCTGATCGCGCCGATCACGCCGGGGTCCTGGGTGTTCCAGCCGATCCAGACGACGCCCGGCTTCTCGGTCTGCGGCACGACGTGGACCTCGGTACCGGGTTGTTCGCCGAGGAAGGCGTAGGCGGGGTCGTCGGGAATGGTCTGGCGAGCGGTGTCCCGCACGCGCAGGACGGTGTCGGCCGGTTCGCGCCACACCGACGGGACGGCGTGGTCGTCGTGGATCTGGATCGTCCACTTGCCGTCACGCAGGCGGGGGCCGATGTCGACGTGGCCGGTGTCCAGCACGGCCCGGCCGGTGGCCTGGGCCTGGCCGGGGTCGAGTGACTGGTCGAGGCCGGGGGTGGGGCTGGGAGCCGTCGCGAGCAGCAGGGCGAGCAGGGACTTGATCAAGGTTGGTCCTCGGATGGTTCAGGAGAGGCAGGAGCGGAGGGAATCGGCGTTGAATCGCATCATCGACGTGTAGTCGGTGACCCGGTCGTCGAAGGCGTCGCCGTAGATGTCGCAGACCTTGACGTTCTGCTGCTTGGCGACCTCGACTAGGGTGGACGAGCGGGCGCGGAGGTTCGGTTCGAGGAAGACGGCGCGGATGTGCAGGTTGCGCAGGGTCTCGGTGAGGCGGCGGCGGTCGGCGAGGCTCGGTTCGACGGCCGGGTTCGGAGTGACGAACCCGGCGACCGGGATGCCGTAGGCCTTGGCCAGATAGGCGAAGGCGTCGTGGGTCGTCACCAGATGGCGGTTCGCCGCCGGGATGGCGTCGATCTGTTTCTGGACGTACGCGTCGAGCGCGCTCAGTGTGGTCAGGTACCGGTCGGTGTTGGCACGGTAGGTGGCGGTACCGGCCGGGTCGGCGGCGATGAGCGTGTCCCGGATGAGCTCGACGTAGGACTGTGCGTTGCCGACGTCCTGCCACAGGTGCGGGTCGATCTCGCCATGCACGTGCCGGCCCAGCACCGCCTGCGGCAACTGGTAGATCTCGGTGCCCGGCCGTCCCAGGAACCGGAACCCCGGCCCGGCCGGCACCTCCTTGAGGGCCTTCGCCGGAACCTCGATCACGGTACGGGCCGGATCGTGGCGTACCTGCTCGGTGCCGCCGTGGCCGTCGCCGTACAGGTACAGCTCGCCGGTGTCGATGTCGGCGGTGACGTCGGTGTGCCCATCCCGCAGAACCAGCGCCCCGTCCATGCCCGGCACCGTGTGGGGGTCCACGCCGACGGCGAAGGTGAAGGTCTGCTCGCCCATGGGCAGCGGCCTGCTGTCGGCGGACACCGCCAGCTCCGCGCGGAGGGTGAGCCGGTAGACGCCGGCTTCGGTGAACGCCCAGCTCATGTGGGTGTGCGCGTCCGGCGGCAGGCTCATGGTGTCGTCGCGATACCCGTTGGCGGGTTCGAATCCGTCACCGGAATCGAACGCGATGTCGGGGTTGCCGAACGACTCGGTCAAATAGGCCGACAGGCGTCCAGGGCCATCGACGCGGGTCGCGGACAGTCGGACGTCGGAGGAACGGTTGACGCCGTTGGTGGCCCCTGACCCTCGGGCGCGCATGCCGAGCCAGATGGTGTCGAGGGAGACGTCCTCGACCAGCGGGATGATCTCCGCCGCGTACTTGGTGGCGCCTTCCGCGAGCGAGATCTGGCGGACGCCGTCGGGGAGATTGGCGTCCAGCGTCTTGATCACGCTTTGTGCCTCGAGGAGCAGGTAGTTGCTGAAGGCCACGTCGGCGTAGACGATGTTGCGCACGTCGCGCAGCGTCGGTTCGTAGGCGTGGGCGTCGGCGTTGTCCGGCACGATCGAGTCGACCAGGACACGCTCGCCGCCGACGTTGCGGACCAGGTCGGCCAGGATGCCGGTGGTGGTGACCACCTGGACGCGGCCGTCGGTGTCGGACAGGGCGGGTGGTGGCGCGCAACCGGCGACGGCACCGGCCAGCAGGGTGGCGGCGAGCCGCTCCTGGACCTTGACGAACGTGCCGCTGACCGGCTCCACCCAGATGGTGCGGGTGTTCGCGTAGGTGACCTGGGCGC
>NZ_JBFAMR010000167.1:0-3267 GCF_040656595.1 Actinoplanes sp. NPDC049802 | reverse complement strand
CGCGGCACGCGGTTGCGCCGCGGCACGCGGTTGCGCCGCGGCACGCGGTTGCGCCGCGGCACGCGGTTGCGCCGCGGCACGCGGTTGCGCCGCGGGACGCGGTTGCGCCGCGGGACGCGGTTGCGCCGCGGGACGCGGTTGCGCCGCGGGACGCGGTTGCGCCGCGGGACGCGGTTGCGGTGCCAGGCGCGGTTGCGGTGCCAGGCGCGGTTGCGGTGCCAGGCGCGGTTGCGCCGCGGGACGCGGTTGCGGTGCCAGGCGCGGTTGCGGGATGGCTGCCGGTTTCATGGTGGCCGGCGGCTTCGAGGCGACCGGGTCCGGTGTGCGTGAGGGCGCTTCGGTGGTTTCACTGCCCGTGGCGGCGATAGCGGCGGCGCGACGTAAGCGTTGAGCGTGACGCTGCCGCAGTCCCCAAGCCCGATGCCGCTCATGCTCACGGCGGAAATCCTCAGCGGCCTGAGAATAATTCCGGCGCGCCCGCCGATCACGCATCGTGGCCAACTCTTTCGTGGCGAATATCTGGAGCTGCCGCATACCTAAATTGTCCCGCGCCCGAAGAATAAACTGTAAGACCCGCCAAGAACTGGATCATGCCAATCTATTGAGATGCGGCAGAGAAGAAACTGTCAGGGGCATCACCGGCAACCCGTCGGAGGGATTTGGCCCCGGTCGGCCGCTCGCCTTGACCCCTTTGTCCCTTGCGGAGGGATGCGGGAATGACCGCGTATCGTTCGTTCAATTCCGGCACGCTAAAACCGGCGCAATCACTCACCGCAGCCGCCGATCTTGAAACGGCTGTGGATCTGATGCTGAGCCGGTCTCTCGGGACCCGTCGTACTGAAGGTCCTCGGCGGGCCGGGCAGCGGAACAGACGACCTTGCTGAGCTGTCAGGCAAGAGGGCCCTGGAGACCCTGATCCGGGTGTGTTCGTCACCGAGGGGGATCAGCGGGAAGGACGTGGCCGGCCGCAATGACTCTTCGGCGGCCGGCGATGGCCCTGACGCTGTCCATGAACGCCACTTCCGGCCCTGACCAGCCGAGACGCGCGGCCACCGCGATGATCATGATCTCGCCACTCACTCGGAGACGAACGCACCCTTCTGATCCTGGCACACGATCGATGCCGAACCCGTCCGTGCGCCGGGCCCGGAGGCCCAGGCGTGACCAGCCACCGGCCCGGCAGACAGGCCGACGGCCGGGGTGGGCAGGGTGCGTTCGTTTCTGAGGGAGATCGGCGAGGATGCGCCGGCCAGCAGCAATGACCCCCTCCGGCAACCACCGACGACCGCTGGAAGTATCCATGACCGCCACTTGGCGGCACTGATCAGCCCCCGAGACAGTGGCGTCCCTGATAGTGGTGTAACGCGATCGGCGTGATCGTCGGGCGGCCCGGTCTGCGGGCTGAACGAAGAGCGCGGTCATCGCGTGATCTTTCGAGTGAACCTTCCACAGCACTCTCGAAAGGGCTCTATCGCGATGACCGCACCCCACATCATCAACCCTGCCGTCCTGCTGGACCAAGCGCTGTCGGACGCGTCGCCGGACCTGATGCGGCACCTGCTGTCCACGACGATCAACGCCCTGCTGTCGGCCGAGGCCGACGCCGTCTGCGGGGCCGAGTACGGCACGGCCTCGCCCGAGCGGGTCAACTCCCGTAACGGCTACCGGCACCGGGAGCTCGACACCCGGGTCGGCACCGTCGACGTCGCGATCCCGAAACTACGGCAAGGCTCGTACTTCCCGGACTGGCTGCTCGAGCGGCGTAAACGGGCCGAGGCCGCCCTCGTGAGCGTGGTCGCGACCTGCTACCTGCTCGGCGTCTCCACCCGGCGCATGGACAAACTCGTGCAGAGCCTGGGTATCACCACCCTGTCCCGGTCACAGGTCTCCCGGATGGCGACCGACCTCGACGCCCAGGTCGCAGCGTTTCGCACCCGCCCTCTGCACGAGTCCGGGCCGTTCACCTTCGTGGCCGCCGACGCGTTGACCATGAAGGTCCGGGAACAGGGCCGGGTCGTCAAAGCAGTCGTTCTCGTGGCGACCGGCGTCAACGCCGACGGCCACCGCGAAGTCCTCGGCGTCAAAGTCGCCACCAGCGAAACGAAACAGGCATGGAACACGTTCTTCGCCGACCTGGTCGCCCGCGGCCTGACCGGCGTCTGCCTGGTCACCTCGGACGCGCACGCCGGCCTGGTCGACGCGATCGCCGCGAACCTGCCCGGCACCAGCTGGCAACGCTGCCGCACCCACTACGCCGCGAACCTCATGGCCGTGTGCCCGAAGTCGGCGTGGCCGGCCGTCAAGACCATGCTGCACTCCGTCTACGACCAGCCTGACCCGGACTCGGTGAACGCCCAGTTCGACAAACTCCTCGACTCGGTCAGCAGGTCCCTGCCCAAGGTCGCCGAACACCTCGACGACGCCCGCGCCGACCTGCTCGCCTTCACCGGCTTCCCGCAACAGATCTGGCGCCAGATCTGGTCGAACAACCCCAACGAGCGGCTGAACAAGGAGATCCGACGCCGGACCGACGTCGTCGGGATCTTCCCCGACCGCGACGCGATCATCCGCCTCGTCGGCGCCGTCCTGGCCGAACAACACGACGAATGGACCGAAGGCCGCCGCTACTTCGCCCTCGACGTGCTCGACCGCGCCCGCACCACGCCCACCACCATCGTGTCCACCGCGACCACCGACGACCTGCAACTGGAGAGCGCAGCATGACCGACCCGACCGGCGAGCCCGCCATTCCCGACCCGGCCGAACGCGCCGCCCTCAACGCCGCTCTGCACACCGACAACATCGAGACCGGCTGGTGGGACGACCAAGGCCGGCCCGCACCCTGGCCCGACGACATTGACCAATGGCAACCCGAAACCGGCGAAACCATCACCCGCAGGCCCGGAGAACAACCCTTCTAACCAGCACAACTCGAAAGATCCGCCGTTACACCACTCCCAGGGACTTGACCGGCGGGTCCTTCTCGCGATCTCAGGGTGGACGCCTTGCTCAAGAGAGGCCGTCTACCTGCGGAAACGCCGCGGCGAACGGGTCTTCACCCGTCTTGGATCGCCGCCGCCGGCCTTGGATTCCTTGATCGAGGTCCGAGTGCCGCTCCCCGGCACGCGTGAGGTGTGGCCCGGTGACCGGGCCGGCCCGGGTGTGGGCCGGCCCGGATGTGGGCCGGTAGCGAGCCTTGACCCTGCCGGCCGTCTACTTCTCTCGCACCCTTCCGAGGCCCGGATGCGCTGGACGGCACGCACGTAG
>NZ_JBFAMR010000166.1:0-3285 GCF_040656595.1 Actinoplanes sp. NPDC049802 | reverse complement strand
TGCGCTGCAGCCCGTCCCGGGCGACCACGATCCTGCAGGCCATCCTCGTCCTGCATCATGTCGAGAACCCGATCTATCGAGGTTGAAAAACGCTCGATGATGCGGTCGACATCCGCGTTCTCCGGGATTTCGTCACCCGCATTTCTCGAAGACGCCGCTGTCGGCCTGGGGCGGCGCTGGTGGCGATGGACACGCTGCGCCGCACGAGGCTTACAGGAAGCGGGCGCTCGCCACCGGGCCGGGCGACCAGAGGCGGTCACGGCGGCCGGTGAGAGGCCATCGCGCCGCGAGCCCGGCCGCGAAGGCCGCGAGGTCCGCCGGCGTGTCGTCCGGGGCCACCTCGTCCGTGTCGGGGGTGGTCTCCCCCACCGCGGCGGCCAGGTCCTCGGCGGGGCGGTCGTCCGCCGGGACCTGCTCCGGCTCGCCGTCGAGCGGGAAGCGCGTGTGCTCGCCCCACGCGGGCACCAGCGACTGGTACAGCAACCCGGTCGCGTCCGGCGCGATCGGGCCCGGGTCCGTCCACGATGTCGCATGCTCCACGAGCAGAGTGCCGGGCGTGCGCTCGACCAGCGTCGACAGGGGCACCGTGAGCGCGGACAGGTCGTAGGCGGCGATGATCGTGTCGCGGCGGCCGGGGGCGTACGGCTGGGCGGGAAGGTCCAGGGCGGAGGCCAGCGCCAGGCCGAAGATCGAGCTTCCCCGGTCGGGTAGGAGGCCGACACTCGACGCGGACGCGCCGACGGCCTCGACGACGACCCGGAGGCGATCGATGGTTCGGCGCAACGCGGCCAGGCTGTCGTGCAGGTACGCGTAGCGGCCGCGCATCGGCTCGTCGAAGCCGTACGGGGAGAGGTGCAGCAGGACACCGCCGTTGAGCACGTAGTGCCAGGGGCGTAGCGCCTGCCGATCGAGCGGGCCGGGCACGGTCGTGGCGCGCTCGAGCATGCCGGACAGGCGCTCGCGTGCGTGAACCCAGTCAGGGGGCGGCGGAGCGAGGCGCGCGGCGGCCCGGCGGGCCCGGTCCAGATCGCCGGACATGACGCTGTTGAGGGCGAGCAGGTACCGGTCCGGCCAGTCCTGCAGGCCGGCGTCGTTCGCCTCGAGGACGGCGACGGCATCGCCGTATCGGTAGTCGTCCTCATAGGCGGAGACCAGTTCGGTCACGATCCGGCGGGAGCCCGGTGCCGCCTCGAGGGATGCCTCCAGCAGTGGGATGGCGATCCGGGAGATGCCACGTTCGACGCAGGCCCAGCCCAGCCGGTACAGCGCTACCGCGTCGCCGGGGCCGGAGGTCACCGCGTCGGCGGCCTCGGCCAGGTCATCGAAGCCGGCAAGGCGCCCGGCACGGGCCAACAGTGCCGCCAGTTCCGCGGTCGGCGCGTCGGCCGCTGCGGTCAGCAGCGCGCGGATGGCGCCGTTCAGGTCGCCCGCATCGAGTCTTTCCGATACCTCTGCAAGATCACTCATCACGTCTCACGATATCGGGTGCCGATCGTCGCCGGCCGCTGCGGCCAGGCCGCCCGTACGGCGTGCACGCCAGATGCCACGTCCGGGCACTACCGCTGCGCACAGGACGCCGTGCCGCCGGCATCGGTCATGGGCGTCGAACCGACGCGGTGGGCGCTGGCCTCGGATTCGTTCGGAAATCCCGCGCCACCCGTAGGGCGGTCCCGATGAAGGCCGCCTCGCCGGCCTCGCCGCCCACAGCACCACCGGCCTGGCCGCCGCGGCCGAGAACCGCCTCGAACTCATGCGATACCGCGCCCGTCTGATCGACGGCCACCTCACCGGAGCCCTGGATCCCGGAAGATGTCCAGCGCCAGGATCGCCTCCCCTCATGACCGCCCCAGGTCCTCCACCGTCAACCGGGATCAACCGAGACCCCACGCCGTTGCAGGCATCCATGCTCGTTGATACCGTCGGCGCAGTGGACCGTGGAATTCCGTGTCCGGGATCGGAAAGGCTCGCCATGCACACCAAGGGATCATGGTCGAAGCAAACGTTCCGCCGACTCGCCGCTGCCGCGGTGCTCGCCGTCGTCGCGACGTTCTGCTGGCCCGTCACCGCGGCCCAGGCGACCATTCAGCCGGGCATCCACTATTGCGAGGATTTCACCGGCAGCGGCGAGAGGGAATACCGGGGCGGGCAGTGCTACGACCTCGACAAGTTCGTCAACAGCGAGGGCGACGGCGCCTTCCGGACCCGCGGGCAGAGCTTCTGCCAGTACCAGGCGGCGCCTAATGCGGTTGTACCATGCGCCGGCGTCTCCCAGACGGTGACGATCAGAGACGACGTCACCGGCGTCTCGGTGGGCCAGAACTTCACCTGCGGCCGATACCACCCCGACTTCACCCCCTGCCCGGGTGGCCGGTTCGAGCATTACTCACCCGGCGTCTACTGCGTCTCCGGCCACTCCTACACCATCAATGTCAGCACCACGGTGATCTTGCCGGAGCGCGCGCGAGTCGCCCGGGGCGGCTCGATCCAGCGCAATGTCGCCTGGGCAGGGTCCTGCTGAGACGAATGCCTGGCTCATGGGCGTCTTCGCAATCCCCATGATCAACAACGGGCCGCACTCGTCCTACATGGACCCGGCCTCGGGGCAGGACCACCCAAAACCCCAGCTCACTCAGCCCTCAACCGACCACGCAAAGCCCTGCTCCGGCATCTGACGTCGATATGCATTCGCCAATTGACGTCTTGCGGCCAGCTCTATTATTCGCGGAGAATCCAGACTCAAGGAGGTATTATCGGAGGCCAGCGCTTCCAGCTTTCCATCCTGCGGACCTCACGATGCATCGATCGGCCAGGCCGACGGAAGAGTCCTTTGCATAGCCGCATCAACTGCTTTTCTGACGTATTTGTAGTGGCGTACAGTGTTTGAAACATCGTCCAGATATGTCGCGCCTGTCGCTGCGGTTTCACGACCAAGCGTTTGATATGCACTGACCGCGCCACCGCCCTCCGCCTGTCCCAATTCGTGTAGCTGGCGCAACCAATCCAATGCCCCGGGGTTCCGCAATCGCGCGGTAAGTCTATCGAGTTCGCGCATGTGTTCGCGTTCGACGACATCCTGCATGTCCCGCAGGTTCGTGCTGCGCAGAGAATTCTGGAGCGAGTTCCATGCTTTACAGAAGGCAACTCGACCTCGGTCCATTGTCTCGGTCGAGACACTCAACGACTGCACCCTCATTGAGCTGATCTCAGCAACGCGAATGTGTTGATTGGTGCGACACGGGCGAAGGCGGCGAGATCGGGCGATGCTGGAAGAGGACGCGGAGCCCT
>NZ_JBFAMR010000165.1:0-3434 GCF_040656595.1 Actinoplanes sp. NPDC049802 | reverse complement strand
AGGACACCGACACCCTCGGCCCAGCCGGTGCCGTCGGCGTCGTCGGAGAACGCCTTGCACCGGCCGTCCGCGGACAACCCCCGCTGCCGGGAGAATTCGACGTAGAGACCGGGAGTGGACATCACCGTCACCCCACCGGCCAGCGCCAGCGAACACTCACCGTTACGGAGTGACTGAACCGCCAGATGCAACGCCACCAACGACGACGAACACGCCGTGTCCACCGTCACCGCCGGCCCCTCCAACCCGAAGGTGTACGCCACCCGGCCGGAGGCGACACTGCCCGCCGTGCCGGTGCCCCAGAAGCCCTCGACCCCCTCGGGCACCGCACTGGAACGGGCGGCGTAGTCGTGGGTCATCAGCCCGGTGAACACGCCGGTGGCCGAGCCGCGCAACCGCTCCGGGCGCACACCGGCACTCTCCAGAGCCTCCCAGCAGGTCTCCAGGAACACCCGCTGCTGCGGATCCATCGCCAGCGCCTCCCGCGGGCTGATCCCGAAGAACTCGGCGTCGAAATCCGCCGCGTCGTGCAGGAACCCGCCCTGGTTGACGTAGCTGGTGCCGGGAGTGTCCGGATCGGGGTCGAAGAGAGTGTCGAGGCGCCAGCCGCGGTCGGCCGGGAAATCACCGATGCCGTCCCGGCCCTCCACCAGCATGCTCCACAGGTCCTCCGGTGAGGCGACCCCGCCGGGGTAGCGGCAGGCCATGCCGACGATCGCGATCGGCTCGTCGGCGGACCGGACCGCCGCCGGCACCGGCGTCTGCTCCGGCACGCGGTCGCTCAGTTCGCTGAGCAGGTACGCCACCAGCGCTTCCGGAGCGGGATGGTCGAAGATCAGTGTCGCCGGCAGGCGCAGCCCGGTCGCGCCGGTGAGCCGGTTGCGCAGCTCGACCGCCATCAGTGAGTCGAAGCCGAGCCCGCGGAACGATTCGGCCACCGGGATCGCGTCCGGATCGGGGTGGGCGAGCACGGTCGCGACGTGGGTGAGCACCAGGTCGAGCAGGTAGCGACGACGCTCCTCCTCGGTGCGCCCGGCCAGTTCCCCGCCGAGCGCGGTGGCGCCCGGACGGAGGGCCGTCGCCCTTCGGCGGGGCACCCGGACCAGACCGTGCAGCGGCGCGGCGACGTTCGTGGCGGTCCGCAGCGCGGCCCGGTCGATGTGCGCCGGCACCAGGTGCGGCTCGTCCGAGCGGCACCCGGCGTCGAACAGGGCGAGCCCTTCCTCGACGCCGTGGGCCAGCAGACCGGAGTTCGCCAGCCGGGCCCGGTCGACCGCGCGCAGTTCGCCGGAGATCGCGCTGGCCGGTGACCACAGGCCCCAGGAGAGGGCGGTCGCCGGCTTGCCCTCGGCTCGCCGCCGGATCGCCAGGCCGTCCAGGAAGGCGTTGGCCGCCGCGTAGTTCGCCTGCCCCGCCGTACCGGCGACCGACGCCACCGAGGAGAACAGCACGAACAGCTCGACGTCGCCGGCCAGTTCGTGCAGGTTGAGGGCGGCGTCGACCTTCGGGCGCAGCACGGTGTCCAGCCGCTCGGCGGTCAGTGACTCCAGGATGCCGTCGTCCAGCACCCCGGCCGTGTGCACCACACCCACCAGCGGCCGGGACAGATCGCCGAGCACCGCGGCCAGCGCGTCCCGGTCGGCGGCGTCGCAGGCGGCCACCCGGACCGTGGCGCCCAGCGCGGCCAGTTCCGCGGTCAGTTCGGCGGCGCCGGGCGCGTCCCGGCCCCGGCGGGAGATCAGCAGCAGGTGCTCGGCCCCGTGCCGGGTGATCAGGTGACGGGCGAGCACGGTGCCGAGCGTGCCGGTGCCGCCGGTGATCAGCACGGTGCCGGACGGGTCGAACAGCCGTCGCCCGGCATCCGGTGAGGTTTCGCGATCCGGACCGGGCCAGCTTCGCAGCCGGGGTACGGACGGTACGCCGTCACGGAGGGCGAGCTGCTCCTCCCCGCCGGCGACCGCGGCTGTCAGGACCCGCTCGGACCGCTCGGAGCCGTCGCTGTCGACCAGGACGAACCGGCCCGGATGCTCGGACTGCGCGGTACGGACCAGGCCCCACGTCGCCGCGCCCGCCAGATCTCCGGCCCGGGTCACCACGATCAGGCGGCCGGTTCCGGTGAGGGTCTCCCGTACCGTCGCCAGGGTGTCGTGCAGTGATCGCCGGACCGACTCGGCGTCGTCTCCGGGGGAGACCCGGAAGACCTCGGCACCCGGGACGCCATCACCGGCCGGAGCCGGAGCCGGAGTCGGCACCCAGTCGATCCGGTGCAGCGCCGCCGGGGTCTCCGCCCCGGGCAGCCCGTTCGCCGGTGCCGGCCGGACGGTCACCCCGTCGATGGCCAGCACCGGGTCACCCTCGTCGTCGGTGGTGGTCACCCGCAGCGTGCTCTCGCCCACCGGGGTCAGCCGGACCCGCAGCGCCGGGGCACCCGCGCGGAACAGCCGCACGCCACGCCAGGAGAACGGCAGCCAGGCCCGGTCACCGTCGAGATGCAGCATCAGCGGATGCATCGCCGCGTCGAGCAGCGCCGGATGTACGCCGTACCGTGCGGCCGCCGGCTCCTCCTCGGCCCGCAACGTCACCCGGGCGAACCACTCGCCGTCCCGGCGCCACACCTCCTGTACGCCCTGGAAGGCGGGGCCGTAACAGAGGCCGCGGGCCAGCAGCCACTGGTAGAAGTCGCCGAGATCGACACGTTCCGCTCCGGCCGGTGGCCAGGCCGGATCCGCCTCGGGCACCGGCGCCGCCTCGTCGGCCAGCGTGCCGGTGGCGTGACAGGTCCACTCCGCACCCGGGCCCTGACCGGCGGGCTGGGAGTAGACGCCCACCTCACGACGGCCCTGCTCGTCCGGCTGCCCGGCCCAGACCTGGAGGTTGATCCGCTGGTCCTCGGTCAGCACCAGCGGCGCCCGCGCGGTCAGCTCCTCGATCACCCGGCTGCCGGTGTGCGCACCGGCCTGGACGGCGAGTTCCAGGAACGCGGTGCCGGGCAGCAGCACGGTGTCGTGGACGGCGTGGTCGGCCAGCCAGGGCTGCTCGCGCAGGGACAGCCGCCCGGTGAGGACGAGCCGGTCGGCGTCGGCCGTTCCCAGGACCGCGCCGAGCAACGGGTGGGCCGCCGCGGTCAAGCCGGCGGCGGTCACGTCACCGGCGGGCACCGGGCGTAGCCAGTAGGGGCGGCGCTGGAACGGGTACGGCGGCAGCCCGACGGCCCGCCGGCCGGTGAAGTAGCCGGGGGCGGCGGTGCCGGCGGTGAACAGGTCCCCGATCGCCCTGGCCAGGCTGGCCGTCTCGGACTGGCCTCGGCGCATGGTGGCGATGCCGCTGGTGGCGGCTGCCAGGACGGTGTCGGGTCCGATTTCGAGGTAGGTGGTGACGTTGTTGGTGCGCAGGGTGGTGATGGCGTCGGTGAATCGGACGGTGTGGCGGAGTTG
>NZ_JBFAMR010000164.1:0-3520 GCF_040656595.1 Actinoplanes sp. NPDC049802 | reverse complement strand
TACTGACGGCATCGCGTATTGAAGTGTTGCGAGTTTGGGATGGGCGACGGCGTATCGGTTTCAGCCCAGAGGGCATCGGAACCTGCCTGCGGGCGGGTGGCGGGCTCTTCGATCAAGCAGCCTTGATGTCGAGTAGCTCCGGCGATGGGAGCTCGTCTGGATCCGTCTCCTCGACGCCGACCCACTCGATGCCGCCGAGAACTTCACCGCGCTGCGGATCCTCGATCGTGTAGAGGAACAGACCGTTATGGGAGCCTTGGACGCCGGCGTTGACTCGTATCGTCATCCCAAGCCCGCGGCCCTGCTGGAAGTCGATGGATGGGCACCCGCAGCCGCACGTGTCGACGACGGCTACTTCCGTCGCCTGGCGCCGCAGAGTTGCAACGTCAGGGAAGTCAACCGCCAGAAGCGCGTCGAGCACGGCTTGCTCTCGCTGGGTCAGCGGTCTTGCGTCCATGCCGTGATCATCTCACCAGCGTCAGACGGTCAGCATCCGCAGTTGCGTCGTCGCTTGCCTGCAGCTGGAACGCTTCAGGCCTCAGAGCCATTGCGTTGTCGTCGGTGGGCGGCGTAGCTGGTCCAGGTCGCTCCGGCGAGGGTGGCGTGGTCTTCGGCGCATTCGGGGGTGTAGCCGAGGGCTTGTGCCGCGATGGCCGGCGGCATGTCGAGGATCAGGGTGCGGATGGCTGCGAGGCGGGTGCCGAGCAGGTTGATCCGGGACTTGGCCAGCTGGTTCATTAGGTAGGTCGAGTGGACGTGCTGGGCTGGTCGTCTGCCGGGGAACAACCAAGGGCTGTTCCGGTTGGCTTCGATGTTGCGCGGTCCGCGTTCGGCGGCGTGCTCGCGAAGGATCTGGCCGAACGGTTCGGGGACGGGGATCGGGCCGTGCGGACCGAGGGTGATGCGGACTTCTTCGCCGCTGAGGTCGATGTCGTTCATGGTGAGGGCGGCGATGCGGGTCAGCGGCTGGGCGAACAGCGCGAGCAGCAGGGCGGCCGCTCGGTCGCGCTGGAAGAAGGGTTTGGCGGGGTCGATCAGGTCGCGCAGCAGTTGGAGGCGTTGCGTCTGGGTGATCGTCTCGTGGGCTGGGCTCTGGTGGTAGGGCAGGTGCAGGTGGCGAGGCATGGTGCTGTTTCGGGTGGACCAGACCACGAAGGCTCGGCTGCCCTGCCGGCTGGAGGTCCCGGTGGTGATCCAAGCGTCCAGGTCGGTTTGGGTGCAGGCCTTCGGAGTGGTGCCGTGCTCGCGTAGCCAGGCCAGCAGGGCGGCGGCGCTGTTGATCTCGTGGCAGTGCCGTTTGGTGAGCCCGGGTCGTAGCGGTTCGCGGGCGGCCCGCTGACGAAGCTGCCGCAGGCTGCGCCAGGTGGCGAACCGGCGGACGAGCTGCTGGTCGTCGGCGGGGTCGATGGCGTCGAGCTTGCCGCGCAACCAGTTCTCGAACAGCACCAGGTAGCGGTCGCGGTGCGGCAGGATCTGATGCTGCATCAGCATGTCGCGCAGGTGCATCGCCGTCTGCGGTGATTCATGGGCGTCGAGGGTGGCGTGGGTGAGCGGAAGCCGCCCGGTCGCCAGGCCGGTCAGCAGCGGCTTGACATGCCGGTTGCAGATCAGCCAGACCAGGCCGGCGCTGGCGCTGGGCTGTTCGCAGATGGCCTGGTGCAGGGCGAGCAGGGCGGGAGCGACCTGGCCGGTGCCGTCGTCCAGTGCTGCGGTCGTTCGCTCGATGAGGTGGCAGCGGGGGCAGATGATTCCGTCGTCGCGGTGTCCCCACCAGCGGTGTCGTTCGCCTTGGTGCCGGCAGCGGACGCAGGTCTGTTCGGGCATGGTCAGTCGGTGCGGCGTACCCGGGCGCGTTTGGGTCGGATGGTCTTGTTCAGGTCGACCACGACTGGGCCGGCGTTGACCGCCTTGGGCGCCGCGGCGGCCTCGACGCGGAAGGCGCAGAGGTCTTCGACGGTGCACTCGAGGGCGTCGATCAGCGCCCCGAGCACGGTCAGCGAGATGCGTTCGGGTCGGTCGCCGACCAAGCGGTAGATCTGCGAGGCCGACAGCGTGATGCCGCGTTCGGTGAGCAGGGGGATGAGGTCGGAGATGTTATTCAGGCCGCGGGCGGCCATGATCTCCCGCAGCCTCCAGGAGTAGGTGATCGTCGTGCGGCTCACGAGTTCCCCCTGATCTGGGTGGCGACGCGGTCCAGGGCGGCGCGGACGGTGCGGGCCCGATAGTCGGGCGAGACGTGGGTGTAGATCGACGTAGTGCTCGCATGTTCGTGACCGACCTGCTGCTGCACGAACAACTCGTCGTAGCCGGCCTCGATCAGGTGGCTGACATACGACCGTCGCAGCGAATGAAAATCGAGGCCGTCGGCGAGGCCGAGCTCCTTGCGGCAACGGGTGAACACCGTGCTCACCGTCCCGGCACTGAGCTGGTCGCTGCGCTCGGACGGCCAGAGCGAGGAGTTGCCCGGTTCAGCCAGGGCCGGGCGCAGCTCTTCCACCCACTGCTTCAGCGCCTCGACGGCCCAGTCGAACAGCGGAACGGTCAGCACCGACCGGCGTTTCGGTGGGGAGCCTAGCATCGCCTTGCCGTAGCGGACCCGCACGATTCCGTAGCCGTCGAACTCCGGCGCCTTCGGGTTGCTGGCCAGGTCACACAGGTCCAGGTGCGCGGCCTCGTTGCGGCGCAGCCCCCAGGCGTAGGCGGTCTTGAGTAGCACCGAGTCACGAAAGGCGCTGCTCCAGCCCTTGCGGCCGGAGGACTGTGCGGCCACCGCCCGCTCGTCGGCGTGGTCGAACAGCGCTTGCAGTTCGTCATGGGTCAACGCCCGCTTGCCGGGCCGGCCCAACGCTTCCTGCACGTGGCGGCCGGTGTTCCATTCCGTGCACACCTGGATCGGGTGGGTGCCGAAACGGTTCTGGCACTCGTCGGGCCAGCCGTAGTGCGGGTCGGTGATGTAGTCGCAGAACTGCCGCAGCGTGGTCTGGTAGCCGAGCAGCGTGGCGTGGCTGACGTGCTTGACCGCCCGCGCTTCGGCGAAGAACGCGTCAGCGTCTGCCGCGCTCCACGCCCACGGGCCAGCGTCGGTGTAGTTGCGGAACCGCCGCACGAGACGCTCACGGGGTTCGATGGTGCCGAAGCTGAGGTTGCGAGCCAGCTGCTGATTGCGCCAGCCGTCGAGCATGGCCTGAAACACCTGCTCTTCCGGGTGTAACAGCGGCACGCCCCGCACGAGGTGCAGGCCCGAGAGCCCTCAGGAACCGCCACTTCCACCCCTCGCATGGCATGCGAAATTTTCGCGTTTTCTGCGAACAGGAGGAGACTTTACAGCTCAGCGATCTTCTTCGACATCCGGCCCAAGGCCCCGTCATCGACTGCGGTGTTGGCACGGCTGACACGGCAGCCGCGAATGAAGTGCCGAAACTCCAGGTCAGCGCACCGACGGGGCCCCTAACGATGCACGTCCTGCAAGACCAACATCACTCAGTCGCGGGTTCGCATCCTCTGAAATTCGCGACGGTTC
>NZ_JBFAMR010000163.1:0-3674 GCF_040656595.1 Actinoplanes sp. NPDC049802 | reverse complement strand
TTCGCTGAGACACCGTCACACTGGCCGTCTCAATCAACCTGCTCCAGTCCAGCTCCCCGATGGGGCATCGGGGCAACTTCGCTGAGACAGGACAGCTAGGCCGCTGACCTGGGGAAACCTGACCGCAGCTGACAGCTGCTGTCCTGATCTGACAATGGCCGCTGGTGTCAGGTGCCGCTGTCTCAATCGATGCCTCACCGGCCCGCACGGGCCCTGTATCGAGAAGGACGCACGATGACACTACGCACCGCGGACACCGCGTTGACCACCGCCGAGAAGGCATTCGATCTACTGACCTGCGAGCCCGCCCCGCTGGTTTTCGACGCCCGGCCGGTGCCGGGCCTGCCGGACGCGACGATGCCGCTGCCCGAGCTGCGCATGCTGCTGCTGTACGAGCGCTACGACAGCGACACCGTCGATCTGCTGTGGCGGCAGCTCGCCCGGCATGCCCGTGACTGGGGTCCCGCCTGGGTCGTGGGCGCGATCGGGGTCGCGCTGCCCGCGCTGACCCGCCTCGCCGCCAGGATCAGCACCGGCCATCCCCGGCACGCCGAGGACGTCGACTCCGAAGTCTTGGCCGGGTTCCTTGAGGCGTTGCGCACCATCGACCTGGACGCGCCACGGCTGTGGCTGCGCATGTGCTGGACGGCCTGGCGCGCCGGCGCCGCCGTGGTCGACAACAACGACGACGAGGAACTGCCGCCGGACTTCTCCACCGGGCCACGGTCCCCGCGCATGCCGTACGGGCACCCGGACCTGCTGCTCACCCGGGCCGCCGCCACCGGCCTGATCACCGCCGAAGCCGCCGAACTCATCGCCGCGACCCGCCTCGGCGACACCCTGATCGAGCAACTCGCCGCCGAACAGGGCGTCACCCCCGGCGCGCTGCGGATGCGCCGCCGCCGCGCCGAACGGAAGGTGGCCGCCGCCATCACCAGCGGCCAGCTCACCAGCGCCGCACGCTGACCCACCGCTGCCCGCCGATCGCGGCCCTACCCGAGGCTGCACCAGGCCCGCGCCTGGTGCAGCCTCGCCGCCGTTGTGGTCAGGAATCCGTTGACAGGTCGGCCTCGCGGGCGGCCTGGATGACAGCGGCGATCTCCGGCCAGCGCCGCCGTGCACCCTGCCGCGTCATCCCGACAGCGGCACCGATCTCGGCATACCCCGCCCCGGTACGGGCGGCGCCGGCGACAGCCTCGTCGAGCTGCGCGCCGACCTCGGCCTGGATCAGACGGGCCGCCGTGACCACCGCCAAGCGCACCTCACGATCGGTCGGCTGATCCAGGGCGGCTTCGCAGAGCCGCTGCGCCACCCGCACGACCAGCTGAGCGATCTCGTCATTGGCCTGCCGCAGCTCAGCGGCCGGCAGCGCCGGCATCCTCACCACCCGACTCGACCAGCGCCTCGACGGTGAGTTGAGAAGTTCTGTTCCTCGGGCACGGACTCGATGGGCATACGTTCCCCTCCAACCAGCCGACAACGAACACCGTCGATCTCCAGTCTCGGCATTATCGACTGCCGCAACACCTGTTGTCAGCCGCGATTCGCCCCCGACAACGACTGTTGCCCCGCCCGAAGAGCCGCGCAACGGTTGTTGTCGTCGCTCCGATGGAACCGACATCGGTCGTTGCCCGGCGCGCCTTGTTGTGACAACACTCGTTGCTCGTCCGGCAGCCCCGCTGCAACAGTTGTTGTCGATGCCTCGTCCGAGCCTGCCTGTCCTGCGCCAGCGAGTCATCCTCGACCAGGCTGCTGTGAGCTGCGATGAGGAATGTCGAGTGGGGGCCTGCCGCTCGTCAAGACTGCGAGAAGCTCTCGGATTCACTCAAATCCGCCATTGAATCTTGCTTGATGACGCCCACGATGGTTCGGCAGGCGTGGCCGATCTCCTCGTCCTGAACGAGCCCGTTGATCGCTTCGATCATCGCGGTGATGCCCGGCTTGGGTGTGATGACGAGGTCCGTTGTGTAGAAATACCGGCCGCCGGCGGCTTCGCCGGTCTCTTCCCACCGGCGGATCAGTGCATCGATCGCGCCGAGGGTCATGAGGGTCACATAGTAGGTCGGCCCACCAGTGACGGTCACGTAGAAGTCCTGGTTCTCGATTTGCTCCAGGTCATCTGCCGGGTCAGCGGGGAAGCGGGCAACGAACCGCTCCTGCCCGACGACGAGGAAGGGGCCCTCCTGCGTGATCTCCATTGGGATCCTGTTCACTCTGGGGATGCGTCACAAACTCTGGCAGAGTGGCTCAGCTCAACCGACCCCGACACGGTCGAGGAGCGCCCGCGTTGATAGGTGGCTCTCCGGCGCTCGGAGGATGTCTCCAACCCCGTGTTGTGGTTGACGGAGGGCGCCGCATGGCTGACGATCAACTCCGACGCGTCTTTCCGGAACTGGACCTCGACGGGTTCTGGGAAGACGGTGAGCATGCGGAAGAGATCTATGGTGGCGGGTATCCCTCTGACGAAGTGGTCGCGTCGGTCGAGGCAGAGCTCGGATTCCGGCTGCCGGCCTCGTATGTGGCTTTGATGCGGATGCGCAACGGCGGAATGCCTCGCAACACCTGCTGTCCGGCCCCGAGCAGAACGACCTCGGCCGAAGATCACGTCGCCGTCACCGCGATCATGGGGATCGGCCGGGAGAAGGAATGCTCGCTGGCCGGACGATCGGGCAGCCGGTTTCTCATCCAGGAGTGGGGCTATCCGAAGATCGGCGTGTATTTCGCTGACTGCCCTTCGGCGGGCCACGACATGATCGCGTTCGACTACCGGGACTGCGGCCCGGAGGGTGAACCGTGTGTTGTCCACGTCGATCAGGAGCTTGACTACCGGATCACCGTGCTGGCGCCAGATTTCGTCAGCTTCGTCCAAGCGCTGCGGCCGGAAAGCGCCTACGACTTTGACTGAGGGCCAGCCGGGCGGACGCGATTCGGCCGCCGACGTTTTGGCGGTCATCGCCGGGGAATCGGCCGCCGGTTCAGCAACGTGAAGGATGGCCGCTCGACTGGGAGGCGAACGGTCCGGCAAGCACAACAATCTCCGGGTAATGGGACAGATCGACGCGGTGTTGGCTCGACCGGGAGAGAGGGATCCACTCGGCGAGGAACCCCATGGGAGGCGGACAGATTCGCTGAGACGGGACATGCGGTATGTCCCGTCTCATCGGACCTGGATCGCGGCTATGAGTTTCAGCGCGGCGGCTGACAGATCGGGTGAGACGGATGGACCTTGTTGTCTCATCGGATCTGGCTCGCGGAGTCGCTGTTCTCTCGTCTCAGCCTTGTTGGCCCGCTTCGCCTACGGGCGCGGGACCTGCAAGGATTCTCGGACGGTGCCGGAGAAGTCGTCGGCACCGTGTTCGACGAGGAGATTCGTCGGCTCAAGAGGACAGGTCCAATGGGACGCGGACAGATTTCCTGAGACGGGACACGGTACGAGGGCCGTTGACAGGTTGTGACAGGTGTTGACAGGTTCGCGGCGAGTTCGATCGGCCTGACAGTCCGGTACTGGGCGGTGCATGTCATCCACGGCATGCCCGCCCGGCGGGGATCCTTCGCCGGGGTGAGGGTTTCGGTCCGGCATGCGGAACGTGTCAAGGGATTGAGGCCAACGGGAGTTAAGCGGCTTGCGGTTGGGGCTGGGTTTCCTGGTCGGGCCGGTTGATCCAGACCTGCTC
>NZ_JBFAMR010000162.1:0-3838 GCF_040656595.1 Actinoplanes sp. NPDC049802 | reverse complement strand
CGTCAACTCATCCAACGAGCCCGCACCCTCTACCGCTGGGACACCCGGCCGACAACCCGCCGACTCAAGTAACGCCTATCGCCGGTCGCTCTAAGAAACGTGCGCCTCGGCGAGAGCGGGCGTGCTCGTACGGTGACTGCCGAGCGTTCCACGTGATGAGGCGATGCGGGGGGATGGGCGACCGGTCGGGTTGGCCTGATCGCCGGTGGGTGGGCGGGACGTGTCGGTGCCGCGGTGGCATGGATCATGTGTGGATGGATTCCACCGCGGGCCAGCTGCTGTTGGGCGTGCTGCTGATCGTGTGCATGTTCCTTGCCTTGGGTCTCGGTGTCGCGCTGTTGCTCTGGACGCCGTTGAACGGCCCGGGGCACGCCAGGACGTCGTGGCGGTGGCCCGGTCGGGCCGGTCACCGGGTCCAGGCCGGGTGGCGGGCGGTGTGGGCAGTGGCGCGGCGGTGGCGGGTACCGGGTTGGGCCACGGCGTGGCTGGCACACAGCGTTCGGCATCCGGCACGGTTGGTGGTGCTCGGGTTCGCCGCTGCGGTGGTGGTGGGCGCCGGGTTGCTGGCCCTGCCGCTCGCTACGGAGAGCGGCCATCGCGCCGGCGTGGTGACCGCCTTGTTCACGGCGACATCGGCGGTGTGTGTGACGGGGCTGGTGGTGGTGGACACCGGCACGTACTGGTCGGCTTTCGGTGAGGCGGTGATCCTGGGTCTGATCCAGGTCGGAGGGTTCGGGATCATGACCCTCGCGGCGCTGCTCGGCCTGCTGGTCGCTCGCCGGTTACGGATGCGGCTGCAGTTGGGCACTCAGGTCGAGACCAAGTCGATGGGCGTCGGTGAGGTCCGCCGGGTGGTGCTGGGGGTGCTGCGCATCAGTGTGCTGGTCGAGCTGCTCGTGGCGGTGGCGCTGACCTGGCGGTTCGCTGACGGCTACGGCTACGGCTGGCCACGGGCAACGTATCTGGGGGTCTTCCACGCGGTGTCGGCGTTCAACAACGCCGGGTTCGGTCTCTACCCGGATTCGCTGATGGGTTTTGTCGGTGACCCGCTGATCTGTCTGCCGATCGTGGCCGCGATCATCATCGGCGGACTCGGGTTCCCGGTGCTGTTCGAGTTGCGTCGTGAGCTGCGTACTCCGCGCCGGTGGTCGCTGCATACGAAGATCACTGTCGCGATGACGGTGGTGCTGCTGGTCGGTGGCTTCGTGGCGATCACCGTCAGCGAGTGGTCCAACCCGGGCACGCTCGGCGCCCTCGGCGTGGCCGGGAAGCTGCTGGCCGGGTTCGTCACCGCGGTGATGCCGCGTACCGCCGGATTCAACAGCCTGGATGTGGCGCAGTTCAACGACGTCACTCTGGTGGTCCACAACGTACTGATGTTCATCGGCGGCGGCAGCGCCGGCACGGCGGGCGGGATCAAGGTGACCACGTTCGCGCTGCTGGGGTTTGTGATCATGGCCGAGATCCGGGGTGAGCCGAGCGTGCACGCCCTTGGCCGGAAGCTGCCTGCCGGGGTGCAACGTCAGGCGCTGACCATCGCGTTGCTCGGCGTCGCCGCCGTCGCTACCTCGACCATGGCGTTGCTGGTGCTGACCCCGTTCCGGCTGGATCAGGTGCTGTTCGAGGTGACATCAGCGTTCGGGACCGTCGGGCTGTCTACCGGCATCACATCGCAGGTCGGTACAGCAGGGCATGTCATCCTGATCGTGCTGATGTTCATCGGCCGGCTCGGGCCGATCACCGCCGCGGCCGCCTTGGCGCTGCGGGAACGGACCCGCCGCTACGAGCGACCTGAGGAGCGACCCATCGTTGGCTAAGAAATCCGCCACCAGCAATCGCATCGCCGTGCTCGGCCTGGGCCGCTTCGGCAGCTCTCTGGCCCTGGAATTGATGCGCCAGGGCTGGGAGGTCGTCGGCATCGACTCCAGCACGTCGGTGGTGCAGAGCTACGCCGACCAGCTCACTCACGCCGCGGTGGCCAACACCACCGACGAACTGGTGCTGCGCCAGCTCGGCGTTCACGAGTTCGCGCACGCCGTCGTCGGGATCGGCACCGATCTGGAAGCCAGCATCCTGACCACCGGGCTGCTCGCTGATCTCGGCATCCCCAACATCTGGGCCAAGGCCATCAACCGCCAGCACGCCAGCATCCTGCGACGTGTCGGCGCCCATCACGTGGTGCTGCCCGAACACGAGATGGGCGAACGCGTCGCGCATCTGGTCACCGGGCACATCCTCAACTTCATCGAGTTCGAGGACGACTACGCCATCGCCAAGACCCGCGCCCCAGAGGAGACCTTCGCCAAGACCCTCGCCGACGCGGCACTGCGCTCCAAGTACGGGATCACCGTCGTATCGATCAAACGACCGGGTGAGGACTTCACGTACGCCACCGCCGACACCACCGTCTACGCCGGCGACATCCTCATCGTCGCCGGCAAGACCCGCCACGTCGAAGCCTTCGCCAACCTCACCTGACATCCCTCGACTCCTTGATTACCGCTGGAAAGCGGTGGGGCCACGGCGGCGGCGATGAGCATGACAGACGATGGAGGTCAAGGTGACGACCGTGCAGGCAGGCTGGCCGTGATCGTTCTTCCCGGGCCCGGCAGGGATCGCTGCGCGCGCTGGCCGTGCGGATGGCCGCCGCCGTGGCGCTCGTGGTGGTGACCGTCGCGGTGATCTGCCTTGACCGCGACGCCAACGAGGGCGGGCTGACCCTGTTGGACTGCTTCTACTACACCGTGGTGTCACTGTCCACGACCGGGTATGGCGACATCACGCCGGTGACCGATCAGGCCCGGCTGATCAACGTCGTGTTCATCACCCCCGCCCGGGTGGTGTTCCTGATCATCCTGGTCGGCACGACCCTGGAAGTACTGACCGACCAGTACCGCAACAACCTGCGGGTCGGCCGGTGGAGGAGAAGATTGCGAGACCACGGGATCGTCTGCGGGTACGGCACCAAGGGACGCTCCGCCGTCAGCGCCCTGCTGGAGAACGGGCACGACAAGTCACGCATCGTCCTGGTCGAGAACCGCGAGGCGGTGCTGCGGCAGGTCGCCATGGATGGGCTGGTCGCGGTCGAAGGGTCCGCCACCCGATCGGCGATTCTGCTGGAGGCCGATGTCAACAACGCCAGCTCGGTCATCATCGGCACCGACACCGACGAGGTGTCGGTACTGATCACTTTCACGTCCGGCAGTTGACGGCAGAGCAGGTCCGCATCATCGCCGTGGTGCGGGAACAGGAGAACGCCGCCCTGCTCAAGTAGAGCGGCGCTCACCACGTCATCGTCTCGGCCGCGACAGCCGGCATCGTACGGGCCGAGGCTCAGCGGTCGTCGTAGCCGCTACGGGCGGGGCGTACCGTGGAGTCTGGACAAAGGGCGGCACTTTGAGCGAGAAAGCCATCGACCCGGCGACCGAGACGTTTCTCACGTAGCGTACTCTGCAGTTCACCGTGGCCCACGAGTTGCTCGGGTCGGCAGCCGATGCGGAGCACGTGCCAGGAGATCTGGGCTCAGATGGGTCGGCGTCGACCTCGATCAGATACGTGATCAGCGTGCTTACCTGGCTCGCATCGCCACCCGGCAGGCTCTGACCCGCACAAGCTGACCCACATGCGGAAACATCGCTCACCCCCGGCCGATGACAAGCCCCTCACACGTCGGCGGCGGACACCGCAGCCCTGCCCGGCACCCGGTGGAGGTACCCCGTGAGGGTTCTGATCCTGACCATGGGTGGGCTTGACCCGTTTCGACGGACAGGGTCGATGAGTTGATCTTCAGGCTACCTTGAGCGCGGGTAGCAGGCTGATGACGGTGCCGCCTTCGTAA
>NZ_JBFAMR010000161.1:0-4048 GCF_040656595.1 Actinoplanes sp. NPDC049802 | reverse complement strand
GTCAACAGCAGTAGTCAACGCTCTCGATCCTGAACTCGCCCTGTCCGGCGGACTTGCTATGAACCGCTGGCCTCAACTCACCCTGGCAGACAGGGCCACGGCGGCGGCCGCGCCTGCGATGGCCAGCCGCCGCCGGTGGCGGATCCGGCCGCCTTGAAGCATTGCCATCCTCGCCATCTCGCCCGAGTCGACGCCGGGGTCGGCGCTCACCGCCAAGTCGAATTGCTGCCGCAGGTATGGCTCCATAACCACTCTCCTCATCTCGGCACCGTCTGCTTGATGAGACTGGGTGGACCTCCGTTTACGTCACACCCTGAGAACCCTGACGCAAGATCGCGGCCTCGACCGGCCTCCTATCTCCGGAAATCGTGACTTGGACTGCGTCATTACGAAACCGACCTGGCTCGCCGAAGCGTGGAACGTCAGTCCCAGCCCCCTTCCGTGCCTGACAGTGCAGGTCGGGACAGATGCCGCCAGACGCACGCATGTCCAGACAGACCCTTCTCTGAGGTCTCCCCGGGGTACCGCAGCAATGGAGAACGGAAGGTTCGATGCCTACGGACGAACTATTCCTGCGGGTCCAGTCCCGCCTTACCGACCGAGACCACGTCCTGCTCGGGTGGCTCGCCGACCACGGCGTGCTCACCTCGTTCCAGATCGCGCACGCCCTCTACCCGTCGCTGGACTTCGCCCAGCGGCAACTGCGCAAGCTGTGTCAGGTAGACCTACTGGCCCGGTTCCGCCCGTTCCGCGCCGAGGGCGGCACTCACCCCTACCACTACGTGCTCGGCCAGCTCGGCACCGAGATCGTGGCCATCGCCCGAGGCGAGGACCCGACCCGCAAGGACCAAGCGCGCCGCCATCGCTGGCGCTTGACCAACCGGCCAACCTGCCACACCTGCTCGGCATCAACCAGTTCTTCACCGACCTGGCCGGATACGCCCGCACCCACCCGTCGGCATCTCTCGACCGCTGGTGGCCGGCATCCCGCTACGCGAGCCGAAGCGCCTTTCTGGAGGAGGGCGACCTTCTGGAGGAGGGCGACCCGCCCACCCTGGCCGCCTATCTGCCGAAGGTAAGGCCGGACGCCCACGGCATCGGCTAGAACGGCGACCGCGTTGCCTTCTACCTGGAGTACGACACCGGCACCGAACTCCTGACAACCCTGATCGCCAAAGTCGAGGGCTATCGCGAGCTGGCCCACTCCACCGGCCGCACCCATCCCGTCCTGTTCTGGCTGCACTCATCCGTGCGGGAGCGGCATTTGCATCAACGTCTCACCGAGGCCGAGGTGCGATACCCGATCGCGACGGCGTCCGGCGACAACGCCGCACGGAGTGCGGCCAGCCCAGCCGACAGTCGATGGCTGGTCCACCGTGCCTCCATCGGCGGGCGGCGGCTTATCGAGCTCGGGGCGATGGGCTCGGATCCGGTTCTTCGGGGCCTTGGCAGAATCACGGCATGGGTGGTCTTGAGCTGGTCCTGGTGCTGCGTTACCGCAAGGCGGTGACGTACGGCTTTCACGCGCTGCTGGGTGCGCTCGGCCAGCATGAGACCGCCACCCGGTACGAGGTGCGTTTCGGGGAGGACGCCGAGAGCACGGCGCACCACATCCGGGAAGCCGTCGCCACCGGGGCACGGGTCTACGTGCTGTGGTCGTTCTATTCTCCGGACGCGGCCGCGCTCGCGGAGGAGTTGAAGCAGATCCGGGCGCTGGCAGACGCTCCGACCGTCACTCATCTGGCCGGGGGAGTGCACGCCACCGCCGAGCCGGTGCAGACACTCGACGCCGGCTGGGACATGGCGGCACTCGGCGAGGGCGAGTCGACCCTGCTGAGTCTGGTCGACGCGAAGGGCGATCCGGCGGGCATCACCGGCCTGGCCTACCGCGACGCCACCGGCGCGGTGAAGAAGACCGGCAAGGCGAAGCAGCGCGACCTCAACGACTTCCCCGGCTTCGCTCTCAAGTGGGACAAGTTCAACGCGCTCGAAATTACACGTGGATGTGTATTTTCGTGCCCGTAGCAACCTGAACTACTACATGTCACCCTGCCACGGGTACGCCGGTGCGGAGCATGCATCTGGCGGTTCACCGCTCGATGACGTCTGTCGCTCCACGCGATTGACCGGAATGCCCGTTACCGCCTGCTGCGGGAGCGCTAACCGGGGCGCTCCCGCACGGGCACTCAGTTGGACCAGGTGTATCCGGCCATGGCTGCGCCCGGACTGGCGAGGAGGGCCGCGATGGCGGCGATCAGGAAGGTCGTAATGGTCAGGACCACGGTTCGCAGACGCACATTGACTCCTCACGTCGAGGTGATCGTGCCGGTAAGGGCTGAGATTACCGAACCGTCGTGGAAGCCCGTACCCCTTGCCGATGACTGGTTGCCGATGCCCGCGGTTCCTGATGTTCGGCAACACTGAGAAGGCTGGCTTCGTTCTGCCCTTCCTCGGGTCGACGGCCGGACGTCTGCGCCTGGCCGGGCGAGCCGGAACGTGTCCGGCGCTTTGACAGCGCCGGACACGCTCGAGTGGTCAGCAGGTGGACTATGTTTCAGCGCTGCAGTGTCAGCACGCCCGGCCGCCACGGCAGCAGGTTGTAGTCGCCTCCCGCGCTGGGGTTTTTGCCCTGGTACAGGAGCTGGAGGTTGCACGGATCGATCGTCTTGGTCTGGTCGGGGTTGGTGCGGACCAGGTCACCGTGGCTGATGTCGTTGGTCCAGGTGGCGCCGCTGTTTGCCTTGCCGGCGAAGGGGTTGCTCTCCGTGGCCGCCTGAGGGGTCCACGAGCCGCCCAGGCTGCTGGACGTGAACGAACGGAAGTAGCGTCCCTGGCTCCCGATCGCCTCGACGATCATCAGGTACTGGTTCTGGCCCGCCACCTTGTAGACCTCGACGCCCTCGAACAGGTTGTCTCTCGTGTCGGTCATGATCGTCGTGTAGCTCGAGCCGAAGCTGCCCGGGAAGTTCCCGAGCGGCATGCTCGACCGGTAGATCTTGCCGTTGTCCCCGGCGAAGAACAGGTACATGTTCTGGTCGTCACCGATCAGGGTCTGGTCGATCACGCCGTACGGGGCGTCGGGGAGCGTCGCGGTGGAGAGCGTCTGCGGCGAGGACCAGCCGTTGGCGTTCGTCGGGTCGCTCGACGTCTTGTAGCTGAACGAGGTCGGTCCCCACTGGTACGCCAGCACCCAGATGTTCTTCGGAGCGAAGTACAGCAGCGTGGGCGCCACGGTGCCCTGGCTCATCGCGTTCTGGCCGGCCGAAGCCATGTCGGACCAGTTCGTGAAGGGGGTGAAGTTCATCGAGCTGTACTGGCCGCTGCTGTTGACGTACGACCCGTACACCAGGTGCTTGCCGTTGTGGACGACGTTGGTGAAGTCCTTCAGCGACACCCACCCGTTCTGGGGGTTCGCCAGCACGCCGGTCGACGACCAGCGGTACGACGACGGCAGCGAGCACGACTGACCCGAGGACTGCGACGGCGAGGCCGAGGCCGAGGGTGAGGAGCTGGAGCCACTGCCGAAGCTGGTCCGCCACTGCTGGTTGGTCTGGCCGTGGCAGTCGTACAGCTGGATCTGCTGGCCGTTGGCCGTGCCCCACACGTCCAGGCAGCGGCCGGACTGTACGCCGCTGATGGTGCCGTTGGAGTTGACGTTCCACTGCTGGTTGGGCTGGCCGTTGCAGTCCCAGATGATCACCGCGGTGCCGTTGGCCGTGGCCGCACCGTTCGCGTCGAGGCACTTGCTCCCGTACACCTGCAGCTGCTTGCCGGCGGTATAGGTCCACCGCTGCTGGGTCTGGCCGTGGCAGTCGTAGAGCTGCACTCGCGTGCCGTTGCTCTGCGACGCGTTCGGCACGTCGATGCACCGCCCGGACTGCACCCCGGCGATCGTGCCGGAGCCACCTGGCGTTCCCGGGCCCGGCGACGACGGGTTCGGGTTGACGCTGTTCAGGACGTTGAGCACCGAGGTGTACGCGGCCTTCTTGTTGCCGTTGCCGTCGAACAGCAGCGGGTTCTCCCCGGCCCGCCAGGAGTCGCTGTCCCG
>NZ_JBFAMR010000160.1:0-4286 GCF_040656595.1 Actinoplanes sp. NPDC049802 | reverse complement strand
CAAGCACGTCAGGCCACACCCACCGGTCGGCAAGACCGAACACCAGAACGCGACAACCAGCCACAACAACCAACAAAAGGTTTAATCACAAGCTAGGTTCAGGGCATGGAACGCCAGGACGTGGTCACCGTGATCGGCATCGGCGCCGGCGGGTGGCCGGATCTCTCCGGTACGGCCCACGCCGCCCTGCTCGGGGCGGAGGTGGTACTCGGCGGCGGCCGTCAGCTCGGCCTGCTTCCGGAGGGGGTGACCGCGCGTCGCGTGCCGTGGCCGTCTCCGCTGGTCCCGGCGTTGCCCGGGCTGATCGAGGCGGAGCGTGGGCGCCGGGTGTGCGTGCTGGCCAGCGGTGATCCGATGTTCCACGGGATCGGGTCCACTCTGGTGCGTCTGCTGGGGGCGGAGCGGGTCCGGGTGGTGCCGCATCCGTCGTCGGTGTCGCTGGCGGCGGCCCGCCTCGGCTGGGACCTGGCCGCCGTCGACGTGGTGAGCCTGGTCACAGCGCCGGTCGAGACGCTGGGCCGGCTGATCAATCCCGGTCGGCGGATCCTGGTGCTGTCGGCCGGCGCGGCCACCCCGGCGGCGGTCGCCGCACTGCTCGCCGCGCGCGGCCACGGCTCGGCCTCGATGACCGTCCTGGAGCAGCTGGGCGGTCCGGGCGAACGCGCCGTGACCGGGACCGCCGACGGCTGGGTGCTCCCGGCGGGCGATCCGCTCAACGTCGTCGCGATCGAGTGCGGCGACGGCCCGGAGCTGCCGATCACGCCCGGCCTGCCGGACGACCGCTACCAGGGAGACGGGCAGCTCACCAAACGCGAGGTACGGGCCGTCACCCTGGCCGCGCTGGCGCCCGCGCCGGGCCGTCTGCTGTGGGACGTCGGCGCCGGGTCGGGCAGCATCGGCATCGAGTGGGCGCGCGTGCACCCGTCCTGCCGGGCGGTCGCGATCGAGTCGTCGGCCGAGCGGGCGGCCACCGTCACGGCGAAC
This sequence comes from Actinoplanes sp. NPDC049802, assembly GCF_040656595.1. Taxonomy (NCBI): domain Bacteria; kingdom Bacillati; phylum Actinomycetota; class Actinomycetes; order Micromonosporales; family Micromonosporaceae; genus Actinoplanes; species Actinoplanes sp. NPDC049802. Next base: position 3,302 of record NZ_JBFAMR010000160.1, on the reverse strand, counting down.
GCGGCCGCGCTCGGCGTACCCGGCCTGCGTGTGGTGCACGGGCGGGCCCCGGAAGCCCTCGACGGGCTGCCGGAACCGGACACGATCTTCATAGGAGGCGGATTGACCCGCGACGGCGTGCTGGACCGTTGCCTCGCCGCGCTGCGCCCCGGCGGGCGGCTGGTGGCGAACGCGGTGACGGTCGAGTCGGAGGCGGTGCTGGCGGCCGGGTACGCGAAACTCGGCGGCGAACTGACCCGGATCACCGTGCAGCGCGGTTCGCCGGTCGGCGGGTTCACCGGCTGGCGCTCGTTCATGCCGGTGACGATCTGGGCGGTGACGCGTTGACCGTCCACTTCATCGGCGCGGGGCCGGGCGCCGCCGATCTGATCACGGTGCGCGGCCACCGGCTGATCGCGTCGTCGCCGGTCTGCCTCTACGCCGGCAGCCTGGTCCCGGTCGAGTTGCTGGAGGCCTGCCCGCCGGGCGCCCGCAAGGTCGACACCCGGGATCTCACGCTCGACCAGATCGTCGCCGAGATCACCGCGGCGCACGAGGCCGGCCTGGACGTGGCCCGGCTGCACTCCGGGGACCCGTCGGTGTTCAGTGCGGTCGCCGAGCAGATGCGGCGGCTGGACGCGGCCGGCATCCCCTACGAGGTGACGCCCGGAGTGCCGTCCTTCGCGGCGGCCGCCGCCGCGCTGAAGCGGGAGTTCACCGTGCCCGAGGTGGCGCAGACGGTCATTCTCACCCGGACCGCCGAGCGGGCCACCGCCATGCCGCCCGGCGAGGACCTGGCCACCCTCGGCGCCGGCCGGGCCACCATGGTGCTGCACCTCGCCGTCCACCGGATCGACGCGGTGACGGCCGAACTGGTCGGCAACTACGGGCCGGACTGCCCGGTCGCGGTGGTGGCCCGGGCCAGCCGGCCCGACGAGGTCGTTCTCCGCGGTACGCTCACCGACATCGCCGCCAAGGTCAAGGACGCGGGGGTACGCCGGACCGCCGTCATCGTGGTGGGCGCGGCGCTCACCGCCGGACAGTTCCCGGACAGCCACCTGTACTCGGCGGACCGCTGCCGGTCATGAGGACCTTTCGGGACAGACCTTGATCTTCGGAGCCGCGAATCACAGGATCGATGCCGTGAGGGAGACCTCAACACGGCGGAGCGCAACCGTGCCGGTGCTGACGACATCAGACATGCGAGCCACCCCTTCGGACGGTGGACCGGATGCGGTCTGAACTGGGAAATCCTCCGGGATTCATCCGTGGGGACGGCGTTGAGAGGATCCTGCTGCTGGGCGGGACCACCGAGGCGCGGCGGCTGGCCGGGCTCCTCGCGGGCGACCACACGGTGATCACCTCCCTGGCCGGGCGGACCAGCGATCCGCTGCGGCCCGCCGGGGACCTGCGGATCGGCGGGTTCGGCGGGGTGGACGGGCTGGCCGGCTATCTGCGGGACGCGGCGATCGACGTGGTGGTGGACGCGACCCATCCGTTCGCGGCGACGATGAGCGGGCACGCGGCCGGGGCGTGCGCGGCGGTGGGCGTACCCCTGCTGGCGGTGCGACGGCCCGGCTGGACCGCCGGGCCGGGCGACCAGTGGCACCGGGTCGCGTCGCTGCCGGCCGCCGCCGGACTGCTGCCCCGGCTCGGGCGGCGGGTCTTCCTCACCACCGGGCGGCAGGGCATCGCGGCGTTCGCGGGGCTGGACGAGTGCTGGTTCCTGGCCCGGTCGGTGGAACCACCCACCGGAGTGACACCCCGGAATCTGCAGGTGCTGCTCGACCGGGGGCCGTTCGCGGTGCCGGGCGAGCGGGAGCTGATGCTGCGGCACCGGATCGGCGTACTGGTCACGAAGGACAGTGGGGGCTCGCGCGCCAAGCTGGTGGCGGCCGGTGAGCTGGGCGTGCCGGTGATCGTGGTGGACCGGCCGCCGGTCCCGGACGTGCCGGCGGTGCCCACGGCGGAGGACGCGGTGATCTGGCTGCGGGCCCGCGCGCGCTGAAACACGACGGTCCCGGGGGCTGCGCGCCCGGCGTCACGATGCGAGGCTCGAAGCATGTCTGGCCGCGCCCTGCATGCCGAACTGACCGCCGTGCGCGCGCTGGTGGCGGACGGACTTGCCGAGGTCGGCGACGCGGCCGGCGCCGGTCAGGTCTGGCTCCGCTCGGCGTGCACCCGGCTGACCGCTCTCGACGGCGCCCTGGTCGAGGCCGCCGGCATGATGGCCGCCCCGGTGTGGGTGGCGGCGGTGACGGTGGTGACGTTCGGGGTGGTCGCGCTGTCCGCGGCGGCGGCCGGGGCGCTGGGTCTCGGCGCGGCCGGGGTGCTCGCGGTGTGCGGTCTCGCGCTGCTCGGCACGCTGGCCGCGGGGCCGTGGGCGGGCCGCCGGGTGCGGCTCCTGCTGGGCCGACGGCGGCTGGGCCCACCGCCGGTCCCCGCCCGTGGCGCCGTCGCGCTGGCCGAGGTCCCGGAACGGCTGCTGCGGGCCCGGGTGCGGCTCGTGTCGGCGGCACTGCGGCAGGCCGGCGCCGGCCGGTGGACGGTCCCCCACCTGCGGCGGGCGATCCGCACCGATCCGGTGATCCGTCGCCTGGCCCACGCCGACCTGCTGCTCTGCCAGGCCGTCGACTGCCTGGAACGTCATCTGGGCGAGCTGCGGAAGGACCTGCCGTGAGCGAACCGTCGAGGGGGCCGGCATGAGAGACGGGACGTCGCGGCGGCTGCTGAGGCGCAACGATCCGTTCTCCGGGACGGTCGCGCCGCGGCTGCGGCACATCGTGCGGGACCTGGACGCGGTGATCACCGACGCGCAGGGCCGGGACTGGGTGGCGGACCGGCCCGACCAGGTGGTCTTCGCGCGGCTCGCGCAGGCCCGGCACCGGGTGCGGGCCGCCGGCGGTTCCGCCACGGTGGGGCTCGCCGATCCGGCCGCGGTCCTGCTCGGGACACTCACCTGGTGCGGTGTGACGGGCGCGCTGCTGTGGATGGGCGGCGCCGGGGCGGTCCGGCCCGTGCCGCTGGCCGTGGTGGTGGTCGCCGGGCTCTGGGCGGCGCTGCTCGCCGTCGCCGTGCTGCGCCGGCTGCGCCGCCGCTGGGACCGGGACACCCACCCGGGGCAGGCGCCGATCGACGACCCCTATCTGTACGCCGCGCTGCGCCGCCGGATCGAGACGTGTGCCGCCGCGGCCCGCGATCACCGGTCGCACCGCCGCCGGGGCGCGGCCCGAAGATCCGGCGGGGTTCGGGCAGGCCGAGTGCGGTGAGGATCTTCTTCTGCGTCGCGGTGAGTTCGGTGCGCTGGCGGAACGAGCCGGCCG
>NZ_JBFAMR010000159.1:0-4377 GCF_040656595.1 Actinoplanes sp. NPDC049802 | reverse complement strand
CCCCTGCTCGCCGCGTGGAACACGTTCGTCCTCGACGAGCACGCCCGCGCCGCCGTCCCCGGCATGGCGGTCCTCTACGAGCGGCTGGTCAACGCCAACCCCGGCACTCCCGTGGTCTACCTCTCCACCGGCGCGTGGAACGTGGCGCCCGCCCTCACCCGCTTCCTCAGCCGCCACCTCTACCCGGCCGGCCCGATCCTGCTCACCGACTGGGGGCCCACCCCGGACCGCTGGTTCCGCAGCGGCCAGGAGCACAAGCGCAAGTCGCTGCGCCGCCTCGCCGCCGAGTTCCCCGACGTGAAATGGCTGCTCATCGGCGACGACGGGCAGCACGACCAGGAGATCTACTCCGAGTTCGCCCGGGAACACCCGGACAACGTGGCCGCCGTCGCGATCCGCCGGCTCTCACCGACCCAGGCCGTCCTGGCCGGCGCCATCCCCGGCCCGTCGGAGACCGCCGAAGTGGTCCCCTCCGGAGGCAAGACCTGGTTCTCCGCGCCGGACGGCGCCGGGCTCTGGTCGCTGCTGCGCGACACCGACTTGATCTCCTAGGGTTTGCCCGGCTCAGGCTTGGCGGCTGTCTCCGCGACCCGCGCGTGCAGCCGCCCTCTGATCTCCTCCGGCGTGTAGGCGCGGCGCTTGCGCTCCGCCCGGGCGATCACCACGCCCGTCGCCGCCACACCCGCCAGTCCCGCCAGTCCCGCTATCTTCCACCACCGCATCAGCTGAGAATAGACACCGTGGTTGCCGAACTCAGCCTCGACGAGGCCATGGACCTGACCCGTACCGGTGACATCTGGATCTTCCGGGGCCGCTCCGGCCCGGACCGTGCCATCCAGACCCTCACCAACAGCCCGGTGAACCACGTCGGCATGTCCCTGGTGATCGAGGACATGCCGCCGTTGATGTGGCACGCCGAACTCGGCAAATCGCTTCCGGACATGTGGTCCGGCAGCTTCCATCGCGGGGTGCAACTGCACGACCTCCGCGACGCCGTCACCGTCTGGGCCCGCCGCTACGGACAGCGCGGCTGGCTCCGCCAGCTCGACCCGGGCGTCACCCGCGCCATGGAGGACAAGGCGCTCAAAACCGTGGCCCGCCTGGACGGCACCCCGTTCCCGTCCACCTCGCAGCTCGCGTTCCGCTGGCTGCGCGGCCGGGTCCCGCAGATCCATCTCCCGTGGAAGGAGGGCGAGGTCAGCGACGCCACCCTGGAGAAGGCGTACTGCGCCGAAGTGGTCGCCGTGACCTATGAGGACATGGGCCTGCTGCCGCGCGGGCGCAAAGCCAACTGGTACGACCCGGGCCGTTTCTGGAGCGGCGACGACCTCGAGATGTGCCCCGGATTCACCCTCGGGGAGGAGATCTCGGTCCGCGTGCCCGAATCCTGAGCGGCGCCCTTCGGCGGACAATCGACCGCATGCGTGAGCAAGTCCCCTTGGTGGCCCGGGTCGCCGAAGTGGTCACCCTGGACCGGCTGCGCGCCGCTACGGCCGCCGGCGACGGCGGGGTGGCGCTGCTCACCGGTGAGGCCGGGATCGGCAAGACGGCCGTCGTCGAGGAGTTCGCGGCCCGCGCCGCCGCGGCCGGCGCCACCGTGCTCACCGGCCGCGCCGACCCCGGTGAAGGTGCGCCCGCCTTCTGGCCGTGGCTGCGACTGCTCGACTGCGGGCTGCCCGGCCTCAGCCCCGCGCTGCTGGAGACCGGCGACTCAGGTGAGCCGCCGGCGACCGTCCGGTTCCGGCTGATCCACGCCACGGTCCAGGCACTGCGAGCCGCGGCGGCCGGCCTCGACAACGGGCTGGTTCTTGTCCTGGAAGACCTGCACTGGGCCGATCCGGCCTCCCTGGCCCTGCTCACCGCTCTGTCCCGGGACCTCACCGGCGCCCCGATCCTGGCCGTCGTCACCGCCCGCACCCTGGACACCGACCTGCCCGGCGCCGAGATCATCGCCCTCCGGCCGTGGAACCAGGCGGCCGTCGCCGACTACCTGACCGGCCGGAGCGGCGACCCGGTGCACCCCACATGGCCGCCGGTGGTGCACCGGCTCGGCGGCGGCAACCCGCTCTACACCCGCGAGCTGACCCGCCTGCTCGACGCGCCGGGCCGCCTGCGCCGCCCGGCCACCGCCGTCAGCCTGCCCGACGGCCTGCTCCGCCTGGCCGGCCGCCGAACCTCCACCCTCACCCCGGTCTGCCGCGCCCTGCTCGGACTCGCCTCCGCGCTCGGCCCCGACATCGACGTCCCCCTGCTGACCCGGATCGCGACCCCCGCCCGCACGGCCGACGAGACCGGCACCGCGGACGTCGAGGCGCTGCTCGCCGAGGCGATCGAGGCCGGCGTGCTCGCCGAGGACCGGTGGGCGCCGGCCCGCCTCCGGTTCACCCATGAGCTGCTCCGTGAGGCCCGCTACGCCGAACTCTCCCGGGCCGAGCGGATCACCGCGCACCGCCGGATCGCCGACGCCCTGGGCGAAACCGTCCCCGCCGAGACGGCCCGGCACCGGATCCGCTGCGCGATCGACGACTCGTCCCGGCAGGCTGCCCGGAATGCCTGCGAGGCGGCGGCTCGCGAAGCCACCCGGCGGCTCGACCACCACGCCGCCGCCGTCTGGCTCGGGCAGGCCCTCGAGCTCTTCCCGGCCGACCCCGGTCTGCGGCTGGCCCGCGCCCGGGCGGCCAGCCGTGACGGCCAGCTCACGCTCGCCGTCGCCGACTGCACCACCGTCATCGACCTGGCCGAGGCAGAGAACCGCCCGGCACTTGCCACCGCGGCCGCCCTGGTCGTCCGCGGTTACGGCGGCCAGGTGGCCCCGGCCCTCATTCGCCTCTGCGAACGAGCCCTGGCCCTCGCCTCCCCGGCGGACGAGCCCGTGGCTTCCCCGGCGGATGAGGCCGGGGCCTCTCGGCGTGGTGAACCTGTCGCCTCCTCCGAGGCCGAGGCCGAGGCCGTCGCCTCTCCGGGGGACCGGGCCGTCGCCGACGCGGACCGCGCCGAGTTGCTCGCCCACTACGCGTATCTGCTGGTGGAGACCGGCGGCCACACGCGCGCCGAGGACCTCAGCCGTCAGGCGATGGCGTTCGCCGAGCGGACCGGCGACCCCCGGGCGCTGGCCGCCGCGGTGCACGCCCGGCACGAGGTGCTGGACCCTTTCGCCGCCACCGGCGAGGTTCTCGATCTGGCCCGGCGCAGCTGCGACCTGGCCGCCGTGTCCGGACGGCCGGACGCCGAACTGTGGGGCCGGCTCTGGCGGCTCGACGCGCTGCTCGCCCTCGGCGACCTGCCCGCCTACGACACGGAGGTCACCGGTCTGGCCGGTCTCGCCGACCGGCTCGGCTGGCCGGTCGCCCGATGGCACGTGCTGCGCGCCCGCGCCGCCCGCCTGCTGCTCAGCGGCCGGATCACGGCGGCCCGGGAGGCGGCGGACGAGGCGTTCACCCTGGCCGGCACGTTCGAGGATCAGCCCGCCCGGGAGCTGCATTCGGCTTTCCTCACCTCGCTCGCCCCGTTCACCGGCGAGCCGCCACCCTGGCCGGCTGATCTGAGCAGCGCGATCGCCGACTTCGGAGCCGAGCCGATCGCCGCCGCGAACCTCGCCCACCTGTCGATCCGGGCCGGCGACCGGAGCGCCGGGGCCGAGTGCGCCCGCCGGCTGGGCGCGATGCTTCCCGACCTGCCCCGCGACTGCCGGCACACCTTCGTGGCGCTGAGTGCCGGGGAACTGGCCGCCTGGCTCGGCGACACCGATCTCGCGGCGGTGGCGTACACCCTGGTACTGCCCCGGGCGGACCGTTTCCTCAACGCGATGACCGCCTGCTACGGCACGGTGTCGCGCCCGCTCGGCCTGATGGCCGCCGCTCTCGGCGACCGGGAGGCGGCCGCCCGGCACTTCACCGACGCGATCACCCGGGAACAACACTGCGGTGCCGCGCCTTTCGCCGCGCGCGCTCTTCTGGCGTACGCCCGGAGCGTGCACGATTCCGATCCCCGCCACGCCCGTACCCTCGCCGGTCAGGCCCTCGCCATCGCCCGTCGTCTGGCTCTGCCCGCCCTGGTCGCCGAGGCGGCCGGGCTGGCCCGCGACGAGCTGACCGCCCGGGAGCGGGAGATCGCCGTCCTGGCCGCCGAGGGCCTGCCGAACCGCCGGATCGCCGAGCGCCTGCACATCTCCGAGCGAACCGTGGAGACGCACGTCCGGAACACCCTGGCGAAGCTGGGTGTCACCAACCGCACCCAGTTGGCCGCCCACCTGCACGCCGAGATCCACTAGGGCCGGTCGAACTACTGACGGCATCGCGTATTGAAGTGTTGCGAGTTTGGGATGGGCGACGGCGTATCGGTTTCAGCCCAGAGGGCATCGGAACCTGCCTGCGGGCG
>NZ_JBFAMR010000158.1:0-4775 GCF_040656595.1 Actinoplanes sp. NPDC049802 | reverse complement strand
GACGACGTCAGACATCAGATCGCCTCCCTCCGCGACGGTGGATCAGATGCAGTCCGAGCTGGAAATCCAGGGCCCACCAGCCCCGGAGGGAAATCTCCCGGATTTATCCGTGGGGATCGTTAACCAGTTCGACGAGGACTACGTGCTCGCCAAGACGCGGGCGCCGGAGGCCGCCGCCGACCGTACGCTGGCGGACGCGGACCTGCGCAGCACCTACGGGGTGACCGTGGTGTCGATCAAACGGCCCGGCGAGAGGTTCACCTACACGACCGCCGACACCACGGTCTACGCCGGCGACGTGCTGATCGTGGCGGGCGACTCCCGCAGCGTCCAAGCCTTCGCCGCCCTTCCCTGAGGCTCCCGTCTCGGGCAACGGGCCGCCGCGGCACGCACCGGCCGCACGCGCCGCCGGGCAGCCGGCCGGGTTGCCGCCCGGGCGATGACGAGAGCTGACCGGTCAGGTGGTGAAGACGGTGAACGCCACCTGGTGAACCTTGCCGTCGGCCTGGAACTGCAGGAACAGGCGCTTGTCGCCGCGTTCGGCGAAAGCGGCGTGGAAGGCCAGTACGGCGTCGGCCGGGGCGGCGCCGGTCGCGTTCGACGGGATCGGGTGCAGGTGTTCGAGGCCCTGGGTGCGTACCTCGAAGTTCGACAGGTGGGCGTACGCGCCGAGATACGGTTCGAGCGCCGCCGGGCGGCCGTCGCGCAGCACCTGGAACTGCAGCGCCGCCGGGGTGCCGGAGGTCAGGTCGGCGGTGCCGTCGAGGCGGCGCACCGTGTACGGGCCGGAGCGGGCCTGCGCCTGCGGAGCCGGGACGGGGATCATGCGGGTGTCCCCGGCGATGACGAACGGGACACCGAGCACGGTCGGGTCGGCGCCCGCCGGACGGCCGTGCGGCGTGAACTCCAGGTACACCCGGTAGGCGCCGCCGTCGGTGATGGTCACCGGGGCGGTCCACACGCCGTCGGCCACCTCCGGGTGCAGGTGCTGGTATCCGGACAGGTCGTCGCGCAGCACGTACATGTGCATGGGTTTGGTGTGGACGGTCTGGAAGTCGGTGGCCGGGCCGCCGGGGCCGGTGATCCGCACCGACACCGTGGCCGGGCCGCGGACGGTGGGCAGCGACAGCGGCTCCACGCGGTAGCCGTCGTAGCTGTCGGAGAGCCCGTCGCTGTGGAAGACGGCCGGCGCCGCGACGGGCGCCGCCGCCGGAACGGGCGCCGGCGTCTCGCCGCGGCTGTCGGCGAACATGTAGGCGGCCGCGGCGAAACCCGCGAGCGTCACCGCCGCCGACAGACGGCGGTGACGCGATCCGGAGCCGGTCAGCTGACTGCCGCCGTTCCGGTGGGCTTCACGAGGAACAGTCCGACGCCGATGCTCTGCACGGCTACGACCCCGTTCTTGAGGTACGGCAGGACCATCCAGCTGCCGCTGTAACCGCTGGCGTTGGAACTCGGGTCGACGTCGAAGTAGCCGACCTCGGGCAGCTTGGCGGAGGCGGCGTTGGTGGTGTCGAGGATGCGCAGGCCACCGCGGTACGAGGCCTGGAAGTGCCGGTTGCCGACGGTGTAGCCGTTGTGGTTGACGAACGTGCCGCGGGTGGCGACGTCCTTGCCCACGTACCGGGCGGCGTCGAGCTTCTCGATGTTGTAGACGAAGTCCGGGCTGCCGCCGGCCGTGCTGATCGTCTCGTCGTTGACGATCATGTGCTTGTAGTCGCTGGTGGCGAAGCCCTGGTGGATGAAGCCGGCGCCGGGGTGCGTGACGCTGGACAGGACGACGATGTTCGACTTGTTCGTCACGTCCAGGATCTGGAACCGTTTGCCCTGGCCGGTGTAGTTGAACGCGATCTCCCGGCCGGTGTAGCGGGTGTCCGGGCCGGCGTAGTTCACCACGATCGACTCGTGCGAGTAGACCTCACGGCTGTAGCAGCCCGCCAGCCGCAGGGTCAGCGGCGTCTTGATGTCGTAGATCGTGAGGCCCTTGCTGCACGTGTTCGCGCCGGACACGTACAGGAAACCGGTGTTCTGATTGATCTGCAGGGTGTGGCTGTTGGTCAGGCCGGTGAACCGGGCGTCGGCGGTGAACGTCTGCGGCGTGGTCACGCCCTGCAGCTTGTTGAGGTTGAAGACCTGGATGCCGTGCGAGACCGAGTCCTTGCCGATGTAGGCGTAGTTGCGGTAGGTGCGCACGTCGCACCAGGACGAGCTGACACCGTTCGACGACGGCAGATTGCCCAGGTAGCGCGGGTTGGCCGGGTCGGTGACGTTGACGAACGACATGCCGTTGGAGCGGCAGTACAGGATGTACTCGTTGCCGTCGCGGGTGTCGGCCCAGTACCACATGCTCGACGAGCCGCCGCCACCCAGCGCGGACTGCGGCAGGAAGCTGAGCAGGTCGACGTTCTTGCACGGGTACCTGTCGGCCATCCCGTTGACGCAGGTGATCGGCGCGCCGGCGAGGCGTTCGCCGCTGCGCCAGGTGGGCTCGTAGATGCGCAGCATCTCCGCCTGCTCGGCCCGCCCCTCCGGGGTCTCCGGGTCGTGCGCGGTGGCCGGTGGCCCGGCGGTGGCGAGCAGCAGCGCCAGTGCGGCGGCGGCCAGGACGGAACGACGGACAGCTCGGAGCATGATCGACGCCCTTTCGCGCGGGGGCCGGCGCGCGCGGGGGTGTGGCACGCACCGGATGCGTGCCGAACGCTAAGTGTCCATTCGACAAGCGTCAATGTTTTGCGGATTGTTGAGCACCATCCGCGACGTGATTCGTTCCGCCATAACCCCAGGTGGATGGGCTGGAGGTTATGCGTGTCCGCTGTTGGCCGGCACGTTCCCGGCCCCGCTACTCCATGACTCGCAGGGGGAGGTGCTGCGCGGCCGCCGCGGCGCCTGGCGGCCTGGTCCGGCCGAAGGCCGCCTACGGGAAGGTCTCCAGGAACTTCTCGATGACGGCCGTCCGTTCCGGGAGCGGCCCGGCGGACACCTCGAGCAGGTCGAAGCCCTGGTCACGATAGGTCTGCTCGTGGAGCCTCTCGAAGGTCAGCGCATCGTCGAGACCGATGCGCCGGGCCGCGGTCCGTTCGACGAATCCCTGATTGCGGACGAAGAAGACGGTCCGCTCGTAGAAACGCTCCGCCGTCAGGCGCTCGACCTCGTCACGAAGGCGACGGGACGGTGGCCGGCCACCGTAGCGGCAGAGCGCCAGCGTGCAGAACGGAGACCGGTCGAACACGACGATGCCGTGCCCGGCCCGGCCGGCGGCGCGCTGGCGCCGCTGCTGAAGCTCCAGGACGTGGTCGGCGAACCCGGGATCCCGCCACGGCTCCGCGTCGCCGAGCGCCTGGGACAGCGCGATGACGTCGGTGGCGGCCTCCTCCACCACGGCGTGCCCCCGCACCTCCAGCCGGCGCAGGATGGCGGTCTTCCCGGCGCCGGGCGTCCCGGTGAGGATGAAATTGGGCATGGCGATCCCTTCGTGAGACGTGCAGAAGTGGAGTGGACGGTGTCCGCGGGAGGGTTCGTGACGAGCGCCGAAGGTCGAGAGCAGTGCTCCATCGACGGGCCGGCGCGAGAACTCGCCCGAATCATACCGTCGCGCGATCGGGTGCCACCCGCGACGCTCGCCAGGAGCACACTGGCAGGATGGGCCGGATGGTGATGCGCGGTGCTCTGGCCGTACTCCTCTGTCTGGTTCTGATCCTGATCGCCGCGTGGGCCGCGCAGCGCCGGCTGATCTACTTCCCGGATCGCGCGCGACCGCCGCTCCCGGCGGGCGCGCGCGAGGTGACCCTGCGCGCCGCGGACGGGCTGCGGCTCACCGCATGGCTTTTCCCGCCCCCTTCCGGTACGCCGGAGCGAGCCATGTCCGTGCTGGTCCTGCCCGGGAACGGGGGAAACCGGGCGGGCCGGGTGCCGCTGGCCGCCGCCCTCACCGCCCGGGGTCTGACCGTGCTGCTGCTGGACTACCGCGGCTACGGCGGCAACCCGGGCGACCCGTCGGAAACCGGCCTGGCCCTCGACGCGGACGCCGCCCGCGCCTACCTGACCGAGATCGGCCACCCGATCCTGTACTACGGCGAGAGCCTCGGCGCGGCGGTCGCCACCGCCCTGGCGACCCGTCATCCGCCGGCCGGGCTGCTGCTGCGCTCCCCGTTCACCGAGCTCGCCGCCGCCGGCAGCGCCCACTACCCGTTCCTGCCGGTCGGCCTGCTGCTGCGCGACCGGTTCCCGGTGACGGCGCTGATCTCCCGGGTGACCGCCCCGACCGCGGTCGTCTACGGCACCGCGGATCGGGTGGTGCCGGCCGAGCAGAGCCGCGCCGTCGCCGAGGCCGCCGCCAACCTGACCCACCTGGCCGTGGTCGACGGCGCCGACCACAACGATCGTGTCCTGCTGGACGGCCCTCAGCTGATCGCCGCCGTCGCCGCGCTCACCGGCTGAGCTTCCGCCCGGACCGGTCCGGTGGGCGGGACCGTCCGCGGGTCGCGGCGCTGCCGGCCCAGCCGACGGCGTGACCTTCGGTGCGGCTTCACAGCGCCGCACCGGTCCTGGCCGGTCAGTTCTTCATGCCGGACAGCAGGCCGACGTCCTCGGCGGGGCGCCGAAACGGGTGCCGCCCTCCAGCATCATTATCGATAGTGATAACGGTAGGCCCGAATCGGCCGCCGAGGGTGCACCCGGAGCCCGGTTAACGGGTGTGACCGTATGGGCAAGGCTGATGGCGCCAATCGGTAACGCCGCTGTGATCTTTTTAGATAACGTTCAGGTCGCGCCCCGCC
>NZ_JBFAMR010000157.1:0-4890 GCF_040656595.1 Actinoplanes sp. NPDC049802 | reverse complement strand
GGTGTCCGACCGCGCCGCTGAGCGGTAAACAACTACCACCAGAACCGCCCAGACGAGCCTGATCAGGCATCAATCGCGCACCAAGTCGTTAGGCGGTTGTGTCGATGAAGCCGAAGCCGTGGCCTGAGGTTCCGGAACTGACCGCGCGGATGGCGCGGGCGGCGGTTCGGAAGGGGAATCTAGCGACCCGGATCCGTGATGAGTAGGCCGTGTTTAAGAAGTGGCGGTGATGGTGGCCTGGTCAGGTCACAGGCGGCGTGTCGGTGATCGAAAAGTAGGGAGGTCTCCGGTAGATCGTTCATCGACGAAGAAGAACATCTGCACGGAGACCTCGTGGACACCATACCGGTGGCGGGGCGGCACGATCTGACCGGTGAGCAATGGAGCGTTCTGGAGCCGCTCCTGCCGGTCGGGAGGAAGCCGGGACGCCCGCCGACGTGGACGAAGCGGCAGCTCATCGATGGGATCAGGTGGCGGGTCAGAGTCGGGGCTCCCTGGCGAGACGTCCCTGCACGGTACGGTGATTGGCGCAGCGGGTACGGGCTGTTCCGCCGGTGACAGCGCGACGGGACCTGGGCAAGGATCCTGGCCGGGTTGCAGGCCCGTGCGGACGCGGCCGGGTTGATCACCTGGGACGTCAGCGTGGATTCCACGATCGCTCGGGCGCATCAGCATGCCGCGGGTGCCCGCCGCGACGGTGGCCGGCAGGTCGAGCCGCCGGGCGGGGTTCGGGACGAGCCGGCGGATCATGCGTTGGGGCGGTCTCGGGGCGGGTTGACCACGAAGGTCCATCTGGGCTGTGAGCAAGGGCAGAAGCCGTTTTCGGTGGTCCTGACCGCCGGACAGCGCGGCGGCAGCCCGCAGTTCACGACGGTGCTGGACGGTATCCGCGTCAAGCGGCTTGGTGGTGGCCGGCCCCGGACCCGTCCGGACCGGGTCCTGGCCGACAAGGCGTACACGTCGAAGGCGAACCGGGAGTACCTGCGCCGACGAGGGATCAAGGCGACCATCCCTGTCAAGGCCGACCAGGCGGCGAACCGCCGTAAGAAGGGCTCGAAAGGCGGACGGCCTTCGTCGTTTGACCAGCAGTTGTACAAGCAGCGTCACGCGGTCGAGTGCGGTATCAACCGACTCAAGCGCAACCGGGCCGTGGCCACCCGCTACGACAAACTCGCCGTCCGGTACGAGGCGACCGTCCAGATCGCCGCGATCAACGAGTGGCTATGACACTTCTTAAACACGGCCTAGGCGGCGCCGGTCACGTCGAGGATCCAGGCCAGGTTGAAGGCCTCCTCCTTCCAGGAGTCGTAGCGGCCGCTCGGGCCGGCGTGACCGGCGCCCATCTCGGTCTTCAGCAGGTACGTCCCCTCGGGCGCGACCGAGCGCAGCCGGGCGATCCACTTGGCCGGCTCGTGGTACAACACCCGGGTGTCGTTGAGGCTGGTCACCGCGAGGATCCGGGGGTACGCCTGCTTCGTGACGTTCTCATACGGGCTGTAGGACTTCATGTACGCATACACCTCCGCCGAGTCGAGCGGGTTGCCCCACTCCTCCCACTCGGTGACGGTGAGCGGCAGCGACGGGTCGAGAATCGTGGTGAGCGGGTCCACGAACGGCACCTCGGCCAGGACACCGGCGAACGCCTCCGGCGCCAGGTTCGCCACCGCGCCCATCAGCAGGCCACCGGCCGAGCCGCCGCGGGCCACCAGCCGCGACGCCGACGTCCACCGGCTGCGGACCAGCGCCTGGGCGGCCGCCACGAAGTCGGTGAAGGTGTTCTTCTTGGCGAGCATCTTGCCCTGCTCATACCACTGCCGGCCCATCTCGCCGCCGCCGCGCACGTGGGCGATCGCGAAGACGACGCCACGGTCCAGCAGTGACAGCCGCGCGATCGAGAAGTACGGGTCGATGGAATGCTCGTACGACCCGTAGCCGTAGATCAGGGCCGGCGCCGAACCGTCCCGCGGGGTGCCCTTGCGCGCCACGATCGAGATCGGCACGCGGGTGCCGTCGGGGGCCGTCGCCCACTCCCGGAACTGCTCGTAGTCGGCCGGATCGTAGCCGCCCAGCACCGGCTTGCGTTTGCGCAGCGTCATCGACCGGGTGATCAGGTCGACGTCGTACACCGAGTCGGGGGTGACCAGCGAGGTGTACGAGATCCGCACCGAGGACGTCTCGTACTCCGGGTTGCCGGACAGGCCCACGCTGTACAGCGGCTCGGGGAACTCCATGTCGTACGCCGCGGTGCTGCCGTCCGCGATCACCCGGAGCCCGGTCAGGCCGTCGCGGCGCAGCGAGATCACGATGTGCCGCACGAACGCGTCGACCGACTCCAGCCGGGTGCCGGGCTGGTGCGGGATCAGCTCCACCCACTCGCCCGGGTTGTCCACCGACGTGCAGGCCAGCGCGAAGTCCTCGGCCTCGTGGTTGTGCAGGATCAGGAACCGGTGACCGTGGTGCTCGATCGAATACTCCACACCATGACGGCGCTCGGCGATCACGATCGGCTCGGCGGCCGGGCGATGGGCCGGGATCACCCGTACCTCTGAAGTGATCTTGCTCTGGGTGTCGATGACGATGAACTTCTCGCTGCGGGTCAGCTCGACACCCACCCAGAACCGCTCGTCCGGCTCCTCGAAGACCAGCGTGTCCTCGGTCGTGCCGATGGTGTGCCGCCACACCCGGCACGGCCGCCAGGCCTCGTCGACGGTGATGTAGAACAGTTCGCTGCCGTCGGCCGACCAGGCGCTGCCGTAGAACGCGTCCGGGATCTCGTCGGCCAGCACCTCGCCGGTCGTCAGATCCTTCACCCGCAGCGTGAACCGCTCGTCGCCGGCGAAATCGGTGGAGAAGGCCAGCCACCTCCCGTCCGGGCTGACGTCGAACGTGCCGAGCGCGAAGAAGTCCTTCCCCTCGGCCAGCTCGTTGCCGTCCAGCAGCACCTGCTCGCCGGGACGCTCCTCACCCGTGGGTGGGTCGGTCTCACCCGGGCGCGCGGGCATCCGGCAATGAATGCCGTACTGCTTGCCCTCGACCGTCCGCGTGTAATACCAGAACCCGCCCTTGTGGTTGGGCACCGAGAGGTCGGTCTCCTGGGTGCGCGAGCGGATCTCCTGGAAGATGGTCCCGCGCAGCTCCTCCAGATGCGCCGTCGCCTGGTCGGTCCAGGTGTTCTCCGCCTCCAGGAACGCACGGGTCGCCGGGTCGTCCTTGGCGGCCAGCCAGGCGAAATCGTCGGTGACCGTGTCGCCGTGGAAGGTGCGCTCGAACGGCAGTCGGCGGGCGGTGGGTGGACCTTCAATCGTCACCGGAGACACGTTACCGGCCCGATTTCCCACACACACGGACCTCGTTCATTCGAACATGTGTACGATGTGCCAGAGTGGACGATCTTCACCGTGGGGAGGCTTCGGAGTGAGCGGTTCCCTTCTCGCCGACCTCGTGTCGATCTGTGGCCCCGGCGCCGCGCGTGCCGGCCGGCCGGACGACACGGCCACCGGCCTCGGCGCCGATTTCGTCGCCTCCCCGGCCACCCCACGCTCGGTCGCCGACTTGCTCCACATCGCAGTCGAGCGCGATCTCAGCGTCCGGCCGCGTGGTTCCGGCAGCAAAATCCGATGGGGTAGGCATCCGCGGCGCGTCGACCTGATCATCGACACCGGCCGTCTCAACGGGATGTGGGACCACGACGGCGCCACCGCGATCGTGGCCGCCGGCACCCCGGTCGACGCGGCGCAGGCCGCGCTCCGGCCGCACGGCCGCCGTCTCACCCTCGACCCACCGTCAGCCGGCGCCACCGTCGGGGGTGTTCTGGCCATGAACGAGTCGGGGCCGCTGCGGCACCGCTTCGGCGCGCCCGCCGGGCAGGCGCTCGGCGTCAGCCTGGTCGATCCGGCCGGCCGGATCACCGAGACGGCCGAGTGGGAGGCCACCACCGGCGAGATCCTCACCTCGGCGCTGCTGCCGTTGGAGGACCTTCCCGAGGCCGCGCGCTGGGTGGTCCGCCCGGTGTCCACTCCCACCGAGGCAGGCGAGCTGGTCGCCCAGGCGGTGTCGCGGGACTTCTCACTGAGCGGCGTCGAGGTGGACCTGCCGGCCGCCGGCTCGGGGACGCTCGCGCTGCTGCTGGAGGGCCCGGCCGACCGGGTCGCCACCAGCGCCGCCCGCCTGGCACGGCAGCTGGGCCCGCGGGCGATCATCCAGGCGGAGCCGCCACCGTGGTGGGGGCGATACCCCTTCGGTGATTCCGACGTGGTCCTGCGGATCCGGGTGCGGTCCCGCGACCTGCACGCGGTCGGCTACACCTTGCGCGACGCGGTCGGCGCCCCGGTCCCGGTCCGAGGCTCCGCCGTCGCCGGTGTGGTCCACGCGGTCCTGCCCCGAGGTCTGAGCGCCGCCCGGATCGGCGACGTGGTGGTCGCCCTCAAGCAGGTCCTGCTGGGCCGGGGCGGTCGCGTCGTCGTGCTCACCGCGCCACCCGAGCTGGCCGCCCAGATGGAGATGGCCCGCCCCGAGGAGTTGCTGTGACCGCGGCCCGCCGTCGACGCGGTGTTCCGGCGCCCGGAGCAGTGTGTGCGCTGAGAACGCGACGCCCGTTGTGTTGTGGGTGTCGCGCTTCCGTGTCCCGTCTCATCGGATGGTCGACGGGACTGCCCGCTGCGCGGTTGTCTTCTCCGGCCGGCTGTCAGGGCTGCCCGTTCGTCGCTGCTGCAACGGCTGGTGGAGCGGCTGTCGGTGACGGTCTACGACCGGTACGGGACCGGGCTGTCGCGCGGTCCGGTGGACGACTTCGGTTGGCACCGACATCCAGCTGGAGGACCTGCACCCGAAGGCGTTCATCCGCAAGCACCTGCTCAGCGAGGAGGACGAGCAGGCGTTGCGCAAGCCGCT
>NZ_JBFAMR010000156.1:0-4891 GCF_040656595.1 Actinoplanes sp. NPDC049802 | reverse complement strand
CCGTCGCCGTACAGGTACAGCTCGCCGGTGTCGATGTCGGCGGTGACGTCGGTGTGCCCATCCCGCAGAACCAGCGCCCCGTCCATGCCCGGCACGGCGTGCGGGTCCACGCCGACGGCGAACGTGAAGGTCTGCTCGCCCATCGGCAGCGGCTTGCTGTCGGCGGACACCGCCAGCTCCGCGCGCAGCGTGAGCCGGTAGACACCGGGTTCGGTGAACGCCCAGCTCATGTGGGTGTGCGCGTCCGGCGGCAAATTCATGGTGTCGTCGCGGTAGCCGTTGGCCGGATCGAAGCCGTCACCGGAGTCGAAGGCGATGTCGGGGTTGCCGAACGACTCGGTCAGGTACGCGGACAGGCGGCCAGGGCCCTCCACCTTCGTGGCGGACAGGCGCACGTCAGAGGAACGGTTGACGCCGTCGGCTGCCCCTGACCCACGGGCGCGCATGCCGAGCCAGATGGTGTCGAGGGAGACGTCCTCGACGAGCGGGATGATCTCGGCGGCGTATTTGGTGGCGGCTTCGGCGAGGGAGATCTGCCGGACACCGTCGGGCAGGTTGGCGTCCAGGGTTTTGATGACGCTCTGCGCTTCGAGCAGCAGATAGTTGCTGAAGGCCACGTCGGCGTAGACGATGTTGCGCACGTCGCGCAGCGTCGGCTCGTAGGCGTGGGCATCGGCGTTGTCCGGGACGATCGAGTCGACCAGAACACGGTCGCCGCCGACGTTGCGGACCAGGTCGGCCAGGATGCCGGTGGTGGTGACCACCTGGACGCGGCCGTCGGTGCCGGACAGGGTGGTCGGCGGCGCGCAACCGGTCACGGCGCCGAGCAGCAGGGTGGCGGCGAGCAGGCGTTTCATGGGTCTCCGGATACGGTGGGCGGTGGGTCCGCTCCACTTGCACTGGAGCGGACCCACCTCGATCACGGCAGGACGGTGAAGGTGAACGCCTTCACCCCGGTGGTCACCGTTGCTCCGGTGCTGATCAGCTTGCCGGTCACCTCGAAGTCGAGGGTGTAGGTGCCGGCCGCGGTGAAGCCCCAGTTGGCGTGGGTGTGTGCGTTGTAGGTGACGTTCCGGGTGTCGGGCAGGCCGTTGGAGGAGTCGAACAGCCTGGTGGGGGTGCCGGCCGAGACGGTGTAGACGCTGACGTGGCCGGGTCCGGTGAAGCTGTTGAGCCGGAATGTCACCGAGTTGCTCTGGAAGACTCCGGACGGGACCTCGGCGGTGTTCCAGCCGGCCCAGAGCAGGCCGCTGGTGTTGCCCTGTGGCAGCACCCACGCGGTGGCGCCGGGGCTGCCGAGGAACGACCAGTTGCCGCCGCTCGGGACGGTGATCTTCGCGGCCGCCGGGACCTGGAAGATCACGTCGGCCGGGTTGCGCTCGGTGACCTGGTCGTTGACGGCCAGCGTGAGCTCTCCGGCGGTGTAGTCGACGTCGAGGACGTCGACGTGGCCGCTGGTGAGGGTGACGGTGGCGGCCTGGGCCGGTACGGCGGCCGCGACCACCAGGCTCACCGCGGCGGCGAGGACGGCGGCGGCCCTCACGGCTGGACCACGAACTTGTAGAGGGCCGGCTCGGAGGTGACGGTCTCGCCGGTGGCGGCCAGCGTGGCCGTCGCCCTGATCTTGACGAGGTAGACGCCGGCCTTCTGGAACGCCCAGCTGGCGTGCTGGTGCGTGCCGGTCGCGAGCGGCAGCGCGTCGGGTAGGCCGTCACCGCTGTTGACCAGCACGTTCGGGGTGCCGACGGCGTTCTCGGTGAAGACGGCGACGCGGCCGGCGCCGGTGACCTTCTCGAACCTCAGCGTGACCGTGTCGGCGGCGAAGACGCCGTTCTCGATCTCCTCGGTGGCGATGCCGGGCCAGAGCAGCTCCTCGTTCGGGATCTCCGGCAGGATCCAGACCGGCTTGCCCGCGACACCGAGGAAGCCGAACGAGGGGTCGGCCGGGACGGTGGTCTTCGCGGCCTTCTTGACCAGGAAGACCACGTCGTCGACCGCGCGCTCGACGGTCTCGTCGTGGACGCCGATCTCGAGGACGCCGTCCTCATGGGCGAGGTCGACCACATCGACGTGCCCGGCGCTCAGGACCACGGTGTCGGTGGCCTGGGCGGGCACGGCGGCGCCGAGCAGGACGGCGGCGAGGATGCCGCTGCCGAGCAGGAGGCGAAGCGGTTTACGCAAGGGAATTCTCCTTGGATGGGTCCGGCGTCCGATCGCCGGGCAGATTAGATGCTAATGGTTTTCATTTTCATTTGGAAGGGTCGAGAGTGGACACGTGACCCGGCTCGCTTCGGCGTCTCCTGGCGAGCACGACGACGGCCGTGCCCGCGATGAGCAGCAGCGCTCCACCGCCGGCGATCGACATGACGTCCGTGCCGGTCTTGGCGAGGTCCCCGCCGTCGTTGTCGTCGGTGGCCGATCCGCCACCGCCGTCCTGACCTGAGCCGGCACCGTCGCCGGTACTGGCCGAGTCGCCGACGGCAACGGTGAGGGTCCTGGTGTCCGACACGCTCTTGCCGCCGGTCGTGGTGGCGGTCATGTCCACGGTGAGCTTGTAGATCCCGGCCTTGGTGAAGGCCCAGTTGCCGTGCGCGTGGGTGTTGGGCGCGATGGCGAGCCGCTGCGGGAGCGACTTCGCCGAGTCGAAGATCACTTCGGGTGTGCCGAACGAGCCGGTCAGGAACAGCTTGAACCGGCCGGGCCCGCTGACCTGCTTCAGGCGCCAGGTGACGTTGCCCTTGGTGCCCTTGACCACGGACTCGTGCTGGGTGTTCCACCCGGGCCAGACGATGCCGGCCTGCTGGGACTGCGGGAGCAGGTACACCTTGTCGCCGGCCTTGCCGAGGAACGCGTACCCGGCGCCGGAGGGCACGTCGATCAGAGCCTTGTCGGTGACCTTGAGCGTGACGTCAGCGAGTTCCCGCCAGGTTGGGGGAGTGGTGCTGTCGTCCTTGAGCCGGATCGTCAGCTTGCCACCGTCGAGCACCGGGCCCATGTCGACGTGCCCGTCGACGATGATCTTCCTACCGGTGGCGGTGGGGGCCGAGGTCGCCGCCGCCGCGGCCTTCCCCGCGGTGGTGGACTCACCGGCCGTCGTGGTGGCGGTGGCGGCCTGCTCCACCGGGACGGCCTGGACTCCGGCGGGTACCGACACGGTGTAGACGGCCTCGTCCCGAAGCGTCCTGGCGCCGGTGCCCGAGGTCGCCCGCAGCGTCACCCGGTACTCCCCGGCGGCGTCGAACAGCCAGACGACGCCGCCCACCCGCTTTCCGGCCGGCAGCCGGGTGCTGCGCCGACCGTCACTGTCGAGCAGCAGCGTGGGCCGGCCCCACTCCGACAGCGTGTACGCGGCGAAGGCGCCGGGACCCTCGACCGAGGCGAGCTCCAGCGTCACCTCGCCCTGGGCGATCGCGGTGGTGTCGAAGGTGGAGAACGGCGAGCCGTCCTGCAACGACCACACCGGCGCGCCGGGCCGGCCGAGGAACGCGAACGCCGGATCGCCGGGGACCACCCCGACCGGCGCTCCCGAAGCGGTGAACCGGATCTTCCGCGGATCGGTGACGGTCTGACCGACGCTGCGGAAGCTCAGCCGTAGTTCACCGGCCTCGACGGAGAGCGCGACCAGGTCGGCGCCGTCGGCAGGGGCGCCCGCGACCGCCGGCAGGCCCGCGGTCAAGGCCATCGCGACCGCCGTGGTGACGACGGCGACGGTCTTGTGCAGACGGTGGGTCATCGGGTTCCTTCCTTCCCGAGGTTCGCGGTCGCCTGCTCGCGTCCCCGTCTCTCGGCGGCGGCCAGGGCCGCTCGCAGGCGGCGGGTGCGGCGGCGGCGGGCGAACAGCCAGGCGGTGAGCAGGGCGGCGGCGAGGGCGATGAGGATCAGTTGCGGCCACGGAACGAGCCAGAGGACGTGCCGGAAGATCGCGCGGACCGGTGCCGGATCGATGGCGCGGCCGTCGGCGGGCGCGGGCAGAATGTCGAGGGTCAGCTGCTCGCGGAACAGCGGTGGCACCGTGTTCAGCGTGACGGTGCTGGTCAGCGAGCCGCCGGGCAGGACCTCCGGGATCACGGCCGCCGTGGTGGTCCGGGCGCCGAGACCGAACGGGCCGTCGATGCGGGCCGACGGGGCGCCGCCGAGGCGTACGTTGCCGGTGTTGGCGACGGTGAAGGTGACAGTGACGCGCGGCAGGTCCAGCGGGTTCCAGGACGTCGCGGCCGTGATCTTGACGTCGGTCACGGTGAGCGACGGCTGCAACGGTCCGGTGACCCGCAGGTAGACGCGGCTGCCGACCCGGTGATCGACGGAGACCCTGTTGCCGGTGGTGTCGGTGCTGTCGGCCACCAGGGAGGCGACGACACCTGCCGCATGGTCACCGGGCGTGGCGTTGACCGGAACGGTGAGAGTGAACGGCACGACGACCCGCGACGACGCCGGCAGCGTGACCTGCTGCCGGCCGAGTGTGATCCACAGGCCCGCGCCGGTGGACGTGGCGCTGCCGGCGCGCAGGTCGAAGCCACCACCGGCGGTGGTGAACGCGTCGTGGGCATAGAGACGCAGGGTCAGCGGCTGCTTGGAATGGTTGGTGACGGCGACGTGGTCGGTGACGGTGGCGCCCGGGTCCAGTTTGTAGTCCAGGGCCGGTCGTCCGTTCGGTCCTTTCGGACCCGACGGCGACACCGACCAGGTCAGTGAGCCGTCACCGGGAGCGGCCTGGACCGGCGCGGGCAGGGCGAGGGCGGCCAGAGCCAGGACGACTGCGGCGATGCGGGTACGCATGACGGGGTCTTTCGTTCGACCGGGGGTCGCGGGGCGGCCGGACAGGGGGTCGGAGGCGAACAGGTGCTCCAGACGGATCTGTGCGCCCATGATATCTGCGATGAGCTGCTCTTTC
>NZ_JBFAMR010000155.1:0-5130 GCF_040656595.1 Actinoplanes sp. NPDC049802 | reverse complement strand
TGTCCCGTCTCAGTGAACTTGCGCGTGTCGCAATGAAGTTGCTCCGACCCGGCGGTTTGTCTCACTACGGTTGCCCCGGCCTGTTGTGGGGAGGGGCTGGTGAGCAGTGACGTTGTGGTTGCCGGTTGGAACGAGATCGGTGTCGAGGTGGAGTACGCAGCCGGTGACGGCGTCGTCGAGCGCCGGCTGTTGACTCAGTGCTTGGGGGTGCGGTTCGAGGACGTGGCTCCGGCGAGGTCGTTTCCGACGTACCGGGGGCAACGCAACTTCCCGGGTTGGTGGTGGTCGTCCACGATGGGCCGTCACGTCGGGTTCGAGTCGTGGCTGGAACGCGATCATGTGATGCTGCTGGATTTCGATCCTCGGGTGACGGCGTTCGCGTCGCAGCCGTTCTGGCTGCGCTGGCCGGCCGGGGACCGGGTCCGGCGGCACCTACCGGACTACTTCGTTCGCTGTGCTGACGGTGTCGGCATGGTGATGGACGTGCGCGCCGACGATCGGATCGAGCCGGTCGACGCAGAGGCGTTCGCTGTGACCGCAGCCGCGTGCGAGGTGGTGGGCTGGCGGTTTCGGCGGGTGGGGACGTTGGATGGTGTGTTCGCCGCGAATGTGCGCTGGTTGTCGCGGTATCGGCATCCACGGTGCGGGCGTCGGGAGGATCTGGTCGGCCGGTTGCTGGAGGTGTTCGCGCAGCCGACTCCGTTGTTCGCCGGAGCGGAACAGGTCGGCGACCGGCTGCTGGTCTTGCCGGTGCTCTATCACCTGCTGTGGTGTCAGGTGCTGGTCGTTGACCTGCGGTCGGCGTTGCTGGGCCCTTCGACGCTGGTCCGGCACAGCGGCTGGGAGCGGTCGTGAAGGCGCGGCGGCCGGGAGTGCTGCGGCCGGGCGACCGGGTGCGCTTCGACAAGGTCGTGCATACGGTTGTCGGGGTATCCGGGACGCTGCTGCTGGTGGCTGACGAGCAGGCCCAGGTGACGGCGATTCGGCTGGCCGAGCTGCAGTCCCGGCCGGATTTCGAGGTCGTGGGTGAACGGTCCCGGGCTCCGGCGTTGTCGTCGACGGCGATCGTCAGCCAGTTGCCGCAACCGGTGGTCGACGAAGCGTTGTGGTGGGAGCGGCATCTGCAGGAGGTGATCCACGGGATGGTGCCGGACGCGCCGGTCGGGTCACGTCCGCGGGCCGGCTACGACCCGGCGGTCACGACGCTGACGCAGCGGGAGCGGGCGAAGGCCGCCGAGTTGGCCGAGGCCGGTCATGCCGTGAATGTCAGCAAGGTCAAGCGGCAGCGGCAGCGTTACGAGACGGGCGGGCTGGCCGCATTGGTGGATCAGCGTCCGCTGCGCCAGCCGTCACGGTTCGGCCGGGCTGATGCGCGGGTGGTTGAGGTGATGCAGGCGGTGATCGCCGAGGCCACCGATGCCTCTACACGCACGGCCAGCTTCCTGGTCTGGCGCACCGGCCAGATCCTGGCCGAGCGGCCCGACGCCGACCAGATCGTGATGCCGTCGCGGGCGACGCTCTACCGGTTGTTGGGCAAGCTGACCGCCGGGCGGCACACCACGGGTTCGGCGCGCACCCGCCGGTCGCAGGACAGTAGCCCGGACGGGCCGTTCAACACGGTGAGCGCCGCGGCGCCCGGTGAGCTGGTGCAGATCGACTCCACCCCACTGGACGTCCTGGTGCTGCTGGACGACGGCACACCGGGCCGGGTCGAGCTGACCGGCATGATCGACGTCGCCACCCGGACGGTTCCTGCGGCGGCGCTGCGCCCGACGACCAAGTCGGTGGACGCCAGCGTGCTGCTGGCCCGGGCGTTGACGCCGGAGCCGATGCGCCCGGGCTGGGCGGACGCGGTGAGGATGTCGCGGTCGGTGCTGCCACACCGCAGACTGCTGGCCATCGACGAGCGGCTGGAACACGCCGCCGCACGGCCGGTGATCGTGCCGGCGACGATCGTGGTCGACCAGGGCAACGTGTTCATCTCCCGCAACTTCCGGGCCTCCTGCGCGGCGCTGGGCATCAACTTCCAGCCCACCCATCCCGGCTCACCGGCGGAGAAGCCGCACATCGAGAAGATGATGTCGGCCGTCGGAACCCTGTTCGCCCAGTTCGTGTCCGGCTACACCGGCTCGAACACCGAACGGCGGGGCCGCAAGGTCGAAACCCAGCCGCTGTGGTCGATGCTGGAGCTGCAGGAACTGTTGGACGAGTGGCTGGTCGCGGCCTGGCAGAACCGGCCGCACGACGGGCTGCGGGATCCGGCCGCACCGGGGCGGATGTTCACCCCGAACGAGAAGTACGCCACGCTCGTCGAATCGGCCGGATACGTGCCGGTCGCCTTGTCGGCCGACGATTACCTCGAGCTGTTGCCGGCCTGCTGGAAAGCGGTCAACGCCTACGGCGTCAAGCTCAAGCACCGCACCTACGACGCCGAGGCCCTCAACCCGCTGCGCCGCCAGCCGTCCGGGATCACCGCCCGCAAGAACCTGTGGGAGGTCCACTACGACCCCTACGACGTGTCCCGAGTCTGGCTGCGCAACCACTGGGAACCGGAAACCGGGTGGATCACCCTGTTCTGGAAGCACCTGCGCCGCGACGGCGTCCCGTTCGGCGAACTGGCCTGGGACCACGTCCGCGCCCAGATGCCCAAAGCGACCGAGGAAGAGATCGCCGCCGCGGTCCAGGATCTGCTGCGTCGCGCCAGCCGGGGACCACAACCCGGCAGCGGCCCGCGAACCTCCAAACGTGACCGGCGGGTCGCCGCCCGCACCCGGGCAACCACCACGCCCCGGCCCGATTCCGCCGAAGAGGTCGCACCCGACCAGCCGGCTGCCGACGAACCCGGCGAGGACCAGAACGACGGCCAGGTCGCGAAGGTGATCCCGCTGGGAATCTTCGACCCCTATCAAGAGGCACGCAAACGATGGTGACCGCACCGGCCGGCGCCACGGACTCGTATGCCGGTCTGCCCGACGACGATCAGCACTGGCAACTGACCACGATCGAGGGCTGGCGACGCTACGTCGACAGCGTCCCCATGGTTCCCGAACTGCTCGATCGGCAGTCCTGGAACCGGCTCGACGACGACCAGCGATTCACCTACGACGAGGCAAGGCTGGCCCATCACGCCCGACTACTGGTCGTCGCCACACCCACCATCCGAAAGGTGATCACCGAAGGACGGCGGCTGTCCTACCTGAACCGGTATGCCGTCTCCGGGCGCTGCGGCCTGATCGTGTCCGGTGTCGCCCGCACTGGAAAGACCACCAGCCTCGCCCAGCTCGGCAAGACCATGGAGGTCATTCACCGGCGACGCCATCCCGAGTCACCGGACGACATTCCGGTGCTCTACATCACGACCCCTCCGGCGGCCACGCCACGGATGATGGCCGTCGAGCTGGCCCGGTTCCTCGGCCTGCCCGTTCCCTCCCGCGCCAACATCACCGACATCATCGAGGCGGTCTGCGGCGTCTGCCTGGACGCCCGCACCGGGCTGATCTGCGTCGACGAAATCCACAACATCAGCCTGACCACCCGCCACGGCGCGGAGACCTCCGACACCCTCAAGTACTTCTCCGAACGCATCCCCGCGACGTTCGTCTACGCCGGCCTCAACGTCGAACGCGAGGGCCTGCTCTCCGGCACCCGAGGGCAACAGATCGCCGGCAGGTTCAGCATGATCCGCACCGGGGCATTCGCCCGTGGCCACGAATGGACGGCCCTGATCGCCACCCTGGAAGACAGCCTGCGACTGCACGCCCACACCCCGGGCACCCTGACCGGCCTCGACGGCTACCTGCACCAACGCACCAACGGCATGATCGGAAGCCTGCTACGACTCATCCGCAGCGCCGCCATCCAGGCCGTCATCGAGGGCAGCGAACACATCACCCGCGCCGACCTCGACGACATCGAGATCGACGTCGCCGCAGAGAACGCCCGGACCGGAAGCCGATCCGCCTGATGAGCAGCAAAGGCATCGCCATCGACCGGCCGCGCCGACTGCCCATCCAAGTCCCCTTACGACCCGGCGAAACACCGGAGTCGTTCGTCCGACGGCTGGCCATCGCGAACCACCTGCGCCCCAGCTATCTACGCAGCTACCTCACCGACCCACCCGGACCGCTCGGCGCCATCCAACTCTGGCGCCTGGCCGCCGTCACCGACCGCACCGAAGCCGAACTCATGCGGGTCATGCCAGGGCTCCAACCCGCCCCGACCAGAACGCCGCAGCCACGACGCAGGAAGGACGTCGACCTACCTACCGCCATACGCCGAGCCGCTGGGATCGACGCCGACGTTCAGCGCCTGAGCAAACACTTCGGTCTCCCACGCCCCACCATAATCAAAGCGCTGACCAGCCAAGTTCCCGCTACTGAGCGATCAGCAGCCCGTTTCAGCCACCAACGCCCTCACCGCAACCCCATCCTGGATGACGTCGCCGACTACCTCGACCAACTCATCGCCGAGCACCCCGACGCCAGCATCTGGTCGATCTGGAAGAAACTCATCCAAGAACGACATACCACAGCCGGCTACGGAACGGTCCGCGACTACATCAACCGCGTCCGAGCAGATCCCACCGACGCAGGCTCCGCCCGTCACCTCCTCAGCAGAGCAGCCCTCTTCGACAAGATCCGTGACGCTGCCGACGGGCAGGACCTGATCAGCAGGCTCGCCGCACAGTTCTCGACCGATCCCGCCGCCGTCGCCCAGGCCCTCGCCGACGGCCCGGCAAAGTTACCCAAAACAAAGAAGTCCCGGCGAAATCCCATCCTGGAGGACCTCCGCCACCACATCGACGACATGATCACCACCGATCCAGGCATCACCGTCGCGACCATCTGGGAACGGCTCGTCGACGAGCACAACGCCGCCGTCTCCTACGGCACCGTCCGCGACTACGTCTCCCGAGAACGCCGCCAGTCCCGCCCTCGATCAAAACCAACCCTCAGCCCGATCCCCGCTGACGGAGAATCGCTGTCCGGAGCACCTGCGCTGAGACAGGCCGAAGTGAACGCGACTGCGGGGCAGCTTCGCTGAGACACCGTCACACTGGCCGTCTCAATCAACCTGCTCCAGTCCAGCTCCCCGATGGGGCATCGGGGCAACTTCGCTGAGACAGGACAG
>NZ_JBFAMR010000154.1:0-5498 GCF_040656595.1 Actinoplanes sp. NPDC049802 | reverse complement strand
CCAGAGAAGGCGTCGGTGCCGTATTCGGCGAGGTGATTCGTCGGCTCGAGAGGACAGATCCTATGGGACGCGGACAGATTCCCTGAGACGGGACACCTGCACTGTCAGAGATCCTCGGAGTTTTGTCAGATCTCTGTTAGACCGGCGAGTGTTCGCCAGAGCTGACAAACCGCGTTTTGAGGCTGGAGCGGCCGGCTTCGACGACACGGACGCGGCCAGCGGCTGACCCGCCGAGCTTCCTCTCAGCACCTACCGCGGTCCGCCCACCGCAGCGCGGACACCCGAAGTCGGGGCAGACGTGCCGGTACCGCGCCGTAGCTGAAGGACGGCGTGCCGCCGTTGCCCCCGAGATCCCCGGACTCTTGCCTGCCGCGGACAGCCCGGGCGCGGTCGCTGCTCGGCCCACCACTTCCGACACCCTTTGAAGATCGAGGAGATCTCCGTTGCAGGCCCTGCCTTCGCTGCCGATTCCGGTTCGGGCGTCCGTGCGGACGTCAGTCTTACCGTCAGGGTTGACGTCAGTCTTCGACCGGACCCCCGAACCGACCCCCGTGTCCGTCTCACACCGCAGGTCAGGGCGGCTGTCGCCGCCGGGGCGATGTGCTCCGACAGACCCTGCGATCGTCCGGGTCTCTCCCCCTGGGGCATGTCGTGGATGATCCGGTCCTGCGGGTGCAGTCCCAGCTCACCGCCCGCGACCGGATCCTGCTGGGCTGGCTCTACGACCACGGTGTGCTCACCACGTTCCAGGTCGCCAACGCCCTGTTCCCGTCCCTGGACTTCTGCCAGCGCCGCCTGCGTACCTTGCACCGGCTGCGACTGGTCGCCCGCTTCCGGCCGCAGCGCGCCGACGGCGGCTCGTACCCGTACCACTGGCTCATCGACCAGCTCGGCGCCGAGGTCGTCGCAGCGGCCCGCGACGAACGGCCGCCACGCCGCGACCACGCCCGTCTGGAGCGTCGCCGGTGGACCTCGACCCGGGCTCTCGCGCACCGGCTCGGCGTCAACGAGTTCTTCACCGACCTCGCCGGCCATGCCCGTACCCGTGCCGGTGCCGAACTCCGGCAATGGCTGCCCGAGGCCGTCTGCCGCCGGGCCGGCACGTTCGTCACCGACGACGATCCGGTGCTGGTCCGCGCCTACGAACCGGCCGTACGTCCGGACGGGTACGGGCTCTGGGCCGAGGACGGCCGCCAGGTGCCGTTCTTCCTGGAGTACGACACCGGCACCGAACAGCTCGGCGTCCTGACCGCCAAACTCGTCGGCTACGGGCGGCTCTTCGCGACCCTCGGCCGTTCCTGGCCGGTGCTGTTCTGGCTGCACTCGGCAGCCAGGGAACGCAATCTCCGGCAGCGTCTCGGTGAGGTGCCCGGCCTGGTTCCCGTCGCGACCGGCGCCCGCGACGACGCCGGATCCCGGCGGATGTCCCCGGCCGAACAGGTCTGGGCGTATCGAGGGGTGGGCGGGCGCTGCCGCCTCATCGACCTGTCCGGAGGTACCGACTGAGAGGTGACGGCGAGT
This sequence comes from Actinoplanes sp. NPDC049802, assembly GCF_040656595.1. Lineage (NCBI taxonomy): Bacteria > Bacillati > Actinomycetota > Actinomycetes > Micromonosporales > Micromonosporaceae > Actinoplanes > Actinoplanes sp. NPDC049802. The sequence goes on along the minus strand of NZ_JBFAMR010000154.1, from coordinate 3,977 downwards.
TCCGGCCCGGACGTACGAATAGTCTCGTGGCCGGCCCGCACAGTCGTCGCCTTGGAGGACGTCGTCACCGTAACCACCGGCGGGATCGTCGCGGCCCGGGCCGTCGTAGCCGTTGACGCCGTAGAGCGTGTCTTTGCCGGCGCGGGCCAAGATGATGTCGTCGCCGATGCTCCTCGTGGACGGCGTCGTTGCCGGAATGGTTCCGGCAACCGCCCGTCGGCGACATCCCGTCGATCATCCTGAATTTGGTTCATGGCCCGAGACGACCGAATCGTGCCGGCCGGTCGGGTCTGGACCCGCTCTAGAAGAGTGGCCGAACGCGGTGAACCCGTTCCCGGATCGTGGGGTATTCGAGATTGAGACAGCTCGAAGAATGTGTAGGTCGCCGGGAACGGGGATGACCGATGTTCGATGACCGCTTGGAGGCCCTGGCCGGGCTGCGAGACGACGGTCAGGCGCTGCTTCGACAAACCCACGCCGCTGCGGCGACGCCCGGCGCACCGGGATCGGACGTGACCAGCTCGGTCACGGTGAGGCTCGACGAGCACGGCCGTGTCGCGACGGTGACCGTAGCCGATCACTGGCGAGCACATCTCGCCGATGATCACCTCGGAGACGCCGTCGTGGAGGCGGTCCGGGACGCGGCGATGCGACGTTTGACCGCGTGGGGTGAGGCGTACGCCGAGCCCGCCACCCCGGAACCGATGCCGATGTCGGCGGATCTCCAGCAGCGGCTGGACTCCATCGACTCGGCCACGCCGTCCGCCGCCGAACGGGAGGCGGCGCTGGCGGCGCTGCTCGAGGTGGTCGAGTCGATCGAGCATGGCCTCGACGAGGTGACCAGCCGGTTGGATCGGACCTTGAGTGCGACCCACACCGGGCATAGCCCGCACCGCGAGGTGACCGTGGAACTGACCGGCGGGGGCGAGGTCACGGCGGTGCGGTTCGACCGCAGGTGGCTGCGTGACGCCCACGACGCGAACCTCGCCCGGCAGCTCACCACGGCGTTCCGGGCCGCGTACGAGCAGGTCGCCGCCCACGGGGTGCAGCGCCTGATCGCCGACAGCCCGCTCGGTCACGCGCAGACGGTGATGCGGGACCCGTTCGGGTTCGCCCGCCGGTTCGGGCTGGCCGGCTGATGACGCTCAAGGCCGCACTGGACGCGCTGCACCGTGACGCCGCCTCGTGGGAGCAGGTGGCGGCGGTGACCCGGCAGGCCGCGCGCGAGGCGAGCCTGCTGACCCTGAGCGCGCACGAGCTGTCGTGGGCGTCGTTGCCGAGTGGCCTGCTCGACACGTACGCCGAGCTGCAGATGAAGGTCGTGACGTTGCTGGAGGAGGCGAGCGGGGTGTACGGCGGGCTGAGCGCCAAGCTCGACAAGGTCGCCTACGAGTACGAGACGAACGACGAACGCGCCGCCCGAGACTTGGAGGGAGTGTGGGATGTCCGTGAGTAGCACCGAGGCCGTCCTGCTCGAACGCATCCATTCGACCATCGACCGCATCGACACCAAGACCGTCGAACTGCAGAACTCGATCAACGACAAGCTGGCGTACGTGCCGCCGCCCGCACAGGGCAAGGTACGTCAGGGCTGGGACGACTTCTGCGCGTTCATGCGCCGCATTTGGGACAACCTGGCGACGATCCTGTCGAACATGGGCTCGCTGTCGGCGCTGTCGACGACCGCGCAAGCCTGGAGTGACCGGGTCGGTGTTCCGGTGAGCGGGCAGGTCCAGGCCGCCGACGCCGGGCTGCTCACCGTCGACGACAACTGGGACGGCGACGCCGCCGACGCCTACCGGCAGATGTTGCCGTTGCAGAAGGCCGCGCTGGAGAAGGTCAAGACAACACTCACCGACGGGCTGGCGACGGCACTGGGCCAAGTACACCTTGGCATTCTCGTGTTCTGGTCCGGCCTGGCTACGGCGCTGGTCTCGCTCGCCGTGGGCATCTTCGGCGCGCTCGCGTCCAGCGCCACGATCTTCGGCGTACCGGCGGCGCCGTTCATCGCGGCCGGTGCGGCGGTGACTGCCTCGATAGCGTTGATCGCCGGCTGCGAGACATTGAAGGCGTGCTGCACATCGGCTAACACCACGCTGCGGCAGAAGTTCGACGACACGAGCTTCTTCCGGGGCCACTGGCCGCCGGCGGGCACGGCATGACCGCCGCGCCGACCGAACGCAGCGGCAACACGCTGCTCGCCGTCGTGGGTATCGTGGCCGCGTTCGCCGATGGCGTGGTCGCCTGGCTCGGCGCCACGGCATGGCGTTCGTACCGTGACGGTGGCCTGACCATCGAACAGGCCGCGCCGTTCCTCGTCATGGCAGTGTCCGCCGCAGTCGGCGCCGTCCTCGGGGTACTCGCGATGATCGCCCTGCTGCGCCGTGGCCACGGCTTGGCGCGGGGCACGCTCAACCTGACCTGGCTACGGCTCGGCGCGGTCTTCGTCGCGCTAGTGATCATCGCGCTCACTGTCGGGATCTCCGCGGTCGGGACGGTTGGCATGGCATTGGCCGTCGGTGATGCGTTCGCGGGCTTCGTCGTCACCGGTGTGGCCACACGCCGAACCCGCGAGCGTTGACCCTGGCGTCGCGGGTTCCCGTGTCATGGCCGCCTAGGCCCGCCGCCCGGCACCGGCCGTTGGTTCGGCGACCGTGGGTGCCGGCCGTCGGAGGCATGCCACGGCGGCGTGTCCAGCATCCGGTCCAAGGTGTCCTACGGCCTACGCGCTGCCGAAGGCTGCGGATCGGCCTGGACAGTGGTGTCTTCTGATCTTGTTAGGCGATGGTGAGGAAGAACGGTTCGATCCGGTGACGATCATGGACCCTGACTTCGGTGACGAGAATGCCCACCAGGTTCTTCAGTCGAGTGGTGTCTGTCGTGGCCAGCATGCTGTGGAACTGCCGGCGCCATGGTTCCAGTGACGTGCTGTCTGGCGGTGAGGGCCGCTGTTGGAGCGCTCGCCGGAGCTCGCCGCGGCGGGCCTTGAGCTGATCGGCTTGTTGTCGCAGTTCCATGGTCCGGTCCGCATAGAGTTCAGCGGGAAGGGCGTCGTCCTCGAAGGCTCGCTGGTGGCGGCCGATCTTGTGGTTTACCGAGGTGATCTGTCGGCGAAGTGTCGCGAGTTCGATGCGGTGGTCGTTGGTGGTGGTGGCGTGGGCGACCGGCGCGAGTCGGATGGCTTCGGTGACCAGGCGGGAATCTTGGTAACGGTCGGCGATTGCCGTGAGGATCAGATTTTCGAGGGTGTCGGCGCGTAGCCGTGGGCCGGTGCAGTCGCTCGCGCGGCCTCGGCTCCGGGTCTGGCAGGTGTAGTAGCGGTACCGGTGGTGCCGTCCGTTTGCCGCGTGCCGACGTAATGGGCGCCGCACGCGGCGCAGACGACGATACCGCTGAGCAGGTAGTCGCTGGTGCTTGCTGCAGGGCCCGGCTGGTGCCGCGTGCGGAGGGCGAGGATCTGCTGGACCTGGTCGAAGGTCTGTTGACTGACCAGGGGTGGATGCGTGCCGGTGACGGTGACGTCGCGGAAGGTCCTTTCGCCGAGGTAGGTGCGGTTCGACAGAAGCCTGCCGACGGCCTGACCGGTCCACGGTCTACCGGATCGGGTACGCAGACCCTGTGCATTCAGTTGGGTGGCGATCGTCCGGGTGCCATAAGCGGCGCCGGCGTACGTGGCGAAGATCGACGCTACGACGGGCGCCTCGTCGGTGTGGGGCAGCAGCCGCTCGGCGTGAGCATCGACGAGATACCCGTACGGAAGGGTGCCGCCCGTCCAGCCGCCCACCGCGGCCTTACGTTCCATGCCGCAGATGACGCGATCGATGATGACTTCACGTTCGAACTGGGCGAAGACACCGAGCATCTGGAGCAGAAGGCGGCCGACCGGAACCTGTCAAGTCAAATGAGACAGTTTGTTGATTTTGTTTAGCTTTGTGCTGCCGGAAGGCTGGTCGCTGCTGGGTCGGGGGCCGTCTGGA
>NZ_JBFAMR010000153.1:0-5522 GCF_040656595.1 Actinoplanes sp. NPDC049802 | reverse complement strand
ATGGTGTCACTCAGTTTCGGGCCGCCCGCGTAGTAGCTGCTCGGAGGCGTTGAAGTGGCGCTGGAACTCGGCGACATCGATCTCGGGCAAGCCGCAGGCATGGCGCTCACGGTCGGCGATATTCGGCGCTGGTGCTCACCGACGTAATCAGCCAGGCGCGCACCGACGGCAACGCCCTCCAGCCCGCGGCCGCTCCGCAAGCGGATCGGTTGGCAGCAGACCATGGTCTACGGGCTCCGCGACCACACATCGCCCGGCACTGAAAGCCGACCCGAGAATCACCGCCACAGCAGTCTCGCGACTACCACACGGCAAACACCACGTCACGCATTACCCCGCCGTAAGCGGATCGGCCGGCAGCCGGCCATGGTCTACGGGCTCCGCGACCACACCGCCCGGCACTGAAAGCCAGCCCGAAATCGCCGCACACCAATCTGGCAATGACCGCAATGAGCACCACTCCACACCCCACTACCGCGCCGCCCCGACCTACATCGCGACCCGCCACATGGTCGGCGCACAGACGCCATGCACCATCGACGAGACGCCCCCCTTCAGCTGGTGCCAGTCTTCGATGGAGGATGCGATGCGACCCAGCACCCTGATCCTGAGTCGCCATGAGAAAGCCACTGGCCGGCGTTACTTGAGATCCGGTTTCTCACCCTTGCATCTCACGATGACGACTCGGCCGATGCCGTCGTTCAGCGCCGCGAAACCAGCACCCAAGATCGCTAACGTCTGCCACGGCCTGCTCCAACGGCTGGGCCTCAGCCGCCCCGCCACCCCAGCCTGCGGGCTGCACCACCAATGACGTACTTCGGGGCATCCGACAACGACTCTGGCTGCGATCACGCTGGGACCAACTCGAATACCGACTACCGTTGGCTTACTGACCTGGCGCCCGAGACACTGCCGCTTTCCCGCACCGGACAACCGACAAGCACGAAGATCACTCCAGCCGGCCATGAAGAGTGATGAGCACCTACACCAGTGCAGAAGTCGCATTCCCCGCTTCGGCGACGTCCGTATCGTTCGTCCGACTTCGGCGTCACGGGCCGTCTGGACCGGCAACGAACATCAGCGCAGCAAGGACGATTCTCGCTAGATCGGAGGCGGGCGCGGCCAACCGAACGCCAGGGGCAACCATGTTCGGCCAGCTTCGAGTTGCTCCCTGAACTGTTGCCGGCTGGGCGGAGTGGCCGCGACAACCGCCGCATCGACTACGACATCGTCGGGAAGAAGTCCTGCCAGAGCAGCTGAGGCTTGTCCTTCACGAAAGGGAACATGCACCCCAGCGCCAATGCCGGCGCTCAGGAGGTCGCTCGGCAAGCTCGTCGGCTCCGTCGCGGGGGAGCAGGCCGGTGTCAAACGTACCCATGCTTGTCGGCCTCCCCAAGGCAGATGACGCCCCGCAGCTACAAGATCATTCCGCTTCGCTGCGGCCTCCACGTCCCGCAAAGCCGAACCCGAATACCGGACTCGCCTAGCTTCAAGCCAGCAGAGACCCGATTCAAAATCAACAGGATCGGCCCCCCACGAACCGTCCAGGATCATCCAACTCGAAAGTTGATCTAGCGGAGGTGGAGTCTCAGAGAACGCCATCGCCGACACAAAGGATCAGCCCCTTGATGGGGAAAGGACAGCGTCCTGGGCCGCCTGCAGAATCGGCAAGGAGGCCTCACCCATGGTTTGTTGGTGACGTCGAAAGGCCGCGTGTAGGCGACCGCCAGCGCCGACCAACGGCGACCCGGCATGGTGTCTCCTGGATTTCCGGCCACCCGCGTCGTCACAAGTCACCCTGCGGCTTCCGACCCGAGGTGGCGCTCGACCCCGCAGCGGCGACATTGACCTTGCCGGGCGGCGCTCGCGGTGGCCGATGTTCGGCGATCGTTGCCACCTGCGTAATCACGTCCGTCGCGGAGGGCCATGCCGAAAGGGAGCGGACGCGTTGCGACCGGTCATCGGGACGGGCTGCTCGCGGCAGTCGGATTCCTCAGCGAGTGGAACGCTGACGACTTCGACCGAATCCCAGAATGGGCATCTCCCGATCGGGACGGGTGAGCGATAGCCCAGCAAAGGTCTGCCAGTGTCAGCGGTTGGTTCGCGCGGCCGGTTCGGCTCCGGGGTCGTCTACGGCACCGAAGACCCGTGGCCTTAGCGGTGGCACATGTTCTCCCGATCGTTGCACCGCCGAACGTGGTCCAGGCCGAGGTGTCTTGGCTGCGGCCGGCGGGTATCGCTGACCGCCTCGGAGCCGTGTCGTCATCGCGCTGGGAGAAGCGAGCATTCATAGCAGATCGTTGCCGAGGCAAACCGGCCCGCTGGCGCAGAGTTGCCCAGACTCGCGACAGTGGAGGGCGGCGCGGATCCGGGTTGTGGGCCCTCGGTTCCAACTCCACGGGCCGCTCAGCCAACGGTGCCCTGCACACCATTGCCGTTGCTTCGGTCATGCTCGGCGGCCCACGCGGGATCCAGATCAACGCGACGCCCGACCGACGGCGGCGCCATGCACCTGTTAGAGGAACAGCCTCGGTCGGTTCGCCATCCTCAAGATGACGCCACGGAAACCCCCAGTCCACAACACCACGGACCGATGCCGGAACCACACCTCAGTCGCGCTGCGAGGGCTACGCGGGATCCAGATCAACATGGCTTCGGCGGCCAGTGAGCTTGCCTGAGTCGAAGCCTGCAAACGCGGCCTCGCTGGCAACGCAAACCGCTCCTCCGCCGTCTCCGACGCCAGCGTCCAGGACCGGCAGCACTCCTCGCGGATCGGCACCAGCGCCGCCGTTGCCTTTGGCAAGCCGCCCTCGGTCGCCCCCGTGTCGGTGACGATGAGCTCGTCATGTGGACCCGGCGCAAGCCCGGGCTTCGAACAGGCGTTGGGAACCGAGTAACGCAGTACCTCGACGGGACACGCGGTCCCGGTTCCACCCGGCGGGCGGCACTGAACGCAACCGTGTACGAGGTGATCCAGCAACAGAGGCACACACATCACAGCGGGGCCACACGCACTGTGCCCGAGCAATCATGCGGTGACTCGTCCGATCCCAACCCCTGCCGGATCCGCCTCACCCATTACGCGGTCGTTCTCACCCAGCCCTGATCGCAGGTCCGCGGCAACATGACATGTCCACCGGCGCGGGCTTCTTCGGCAGTGCCGACTCGCCCGTACCGTGTCAGTGCCTGTTCGCCGCCCGCCGAACTCACATGGGGCACTGGCTTCCCCTGCTTCGGATTCGGGGTTAGACGATGAATGACTGCACGGCCTCCTAAGCTCGGTCGGCTCTAGTGCCCTGACCACTAACGTTCACCGGACTGGGCTCCCAGTAGCCTCGGGTCGTGGGCGGCCATGAGCAGTACGTGCGGTATCGGCAGGACCGGGCTGTGCTGGCAGCGATCGGTACTCGGTTGGAATCCCAGGTCAGTCGGGTCAGTGTGCGGTTGCCTCGGCCTCTGGCTGAATCGGCGATCGCGGCCTGGGAGCGCGAGGAAACAGGCGGGGTCGGGGTGGAGAGTCGCGAAGAGTACGAACTGCGTGACGATGCCGCAGAACTGGCCTGGATCGGTCTGGCCATCAGCGAACGCGGTGTGTGGGACGGCGAGGAGGTCGTCGTTGATCTGGATGTCGTCCAGGTCGCCGCGGCATTGCGGGCCGCGCGGTAGGTCAGGCGGCAGCGGTGAGAGGTCGTCCGCCCCAGCGGATGCCTTTCTCGCTGCGGATGCGGGCGCGTTCACGGCGTTGGGCGGCCAGGACGTCGGGGTGGCGAGCGTTGGCGTTGCGCCAGCGCAGGTAGGCGTGCAGCTTCCGGGTCAGGATGGTGTGGTTCGGATGGTTCGAGCCGGCGATCACGAAGGTGCGCAGCGGCCCGAACTGGGCCTCGATCGGGTTGGCCCAGGATGCATAGGTCGGGGTGAAGCAGAGTTCGACCTTGTTGCGGGCCGCCCAGGCACGGATGCGTTTGCCCTTATGAGCGGACAGGTTGTCCAAGATGACGTAGATCGGAGCGCCGTCCGGACGGGCCCGGCGTATCGATTTCAGTGCGGCGAGAGTGTTCGCGGCGCCTTTGCGGCGATGGACGACGCCCCAGAGCTGGTCGTCGCCGACGCTGTAGCAGCCGTGAAACTGCCGGACCCCGTGCAGCTTGTGGTAGTTGGCCGGAAGCCGATCGGGGTGCCCGGCGGTAGCCCACCCCGCTCCGGCCTGCGGGCGAATCGCGAGGGGCCCGAACTCGTCGAACGCGAACACCCGCTGCGGCATGTTGCTGCTCACGTACTCGATGCGGGCGAGTTTGGCGTCGCGGTCGGGGTCGGTGGACTCCTTCCAGGTCTTGGTCCGCTGGAAGGTGATGCCGTTGCGGTGCAGGATCTGCCGCAGACGTTCCTGCCCGACCGTCATCGGTCGGGCGGGTTGCAGGTTCAGGTAGTCGGCGAGCTTGCGGATACTTCACCGGGTGAACGGCCGCCCAGGGTTTCGGGGCGTGCCTTGGCCGTCGTGACGATGAACTGTTCGTCGTCAAGGCTGATCTGGCGGGGACGGCCACCCGCCCACCGAGGGTCCAGGGCTGGCCATCCCCGTCTCGTTGAACCGATGGATGACCTGCCGGATCGTGTCCTCGTCGACCTGCACGAGCCGGGCGATGGCCAGCACCGCGTTACCGCCGGTGGACGCGAGTACGACCATGGCCCGTCGTAATCGGATCGGTGAGCCGGTGCCCCGCCGAGTGATGCGTAGCAGCGTTGACCTTCTTGGTCACTGAGCCGCCGCACGCGTACAGGATCTGCCACCACCACAGCCTGAACGTCACAACGCCGCCCGGCCGTCAGCCCGGACGGCGTGTCATCCAACACCGTGAACGTTATTGGCCACGGCACTAGCGTGAATGTTCGTCCTCACCGTTTCACGTGAAACTTGGACTTTCGCTACACCGAGGCGGAGAACCGGTATGCCGCACTCCAGTGCGCGTCCAGGTCGGCGAACCGTGGTGTCCCCGTGACCGAGCTCCGAAAGACGGCACGGCAACAGCACCGCGGACGCCGCGGACGCTCATAGCAGCGGCGAGCAGCGGCGCCCGTTCCAGCCAGTCGATGTACCGCTAAAGGATCTCCAAGCCACGACCACGTTGCCAGCACACGCACCGAGGTGGGCGAGATCGCCTGCATCCGCAGATCGGCTTGATTGTTACGCCCGATCATGTACGACCACCGGTGATATCCACAGAGTCCCGCGCACGCCCGGTCTGCGGGTGAACCACCATTAGCTCACTGAGGATGCTGGTACGCATCGCTCCGAACTTGGTCGGGCACGCAGACCTCGTGACATTCATCCGTAGCCACGGTTCCACGGCTCGTTCTAAACGCAAGGCACCGGGCACCGGGCACCGGGCACCGGGCACCGAGCACCGAGCACCGAGCACCGAGCACCGAGCACCGGGCACCGGGCACCGGGCACCGGGCACCGGGCACCGGGCACCGGGCACCGGGCACCGGGCACCGGGCACCGGGCACCGGGCACCGGGCAC
>NZ_JBFAMR010000152.1:0-5973 GCF_040656595.1 Actinoplanes sp. NPDC049802 | reverse complement strand
GCATTCCACCGTGAAACACCAGACACCACGCGAAGCACGTGTCTGCTATCGTCCACCCATCGCCCTCGCGGCATGAAACTCCGGTGTCCGGTCCCGGGGTGGAACTTCAAAGCTGTGGAATCCGAAGACGGTGTCGCGGAGGCGGTGGATGCCGTTGTTGTAGTCGTTCTCCCGAGAGAACAGGTCGTCGGCCTGCTCATCGAGATGGCCCCAGAGAGCCGTTATCACCGACTCGACATCGTGGGCGTACACGGTTTGCTTGGTCTTGGGTGCGAAGTTCTGCCCCATGATGCCGATGAGTTGGACACTCGCGCCGATGGCCGCCACCGGCGGGTTCCACGCACCGCCGATGCTGAGCGCCGTGCCCATCCCCTGGCACGTTTGCCACACCGGGTTGAGGTCGGTGGTGATCTCCTTGGTCGCATCGAGCGCCTTGCCGGCGTCGCTGAGGATTTTCAGCGAGCCGGACCGCATCTCCTGGATGATGGTGCCTCTGGCGCTGTAAAGGTTGTGGATGGTCGCTGCGATCCTGGCCTGGTTGTACAGGGTCGGAGCGATCGAGGCGAAGAAGCCGTCCTTGAACTTGGTGGCGGCCAGCCCGGTCCAGCCCGTGTACCAGCCCGCATTCTCGCCGTTCTCGCCGACTAGCTTGGCAACCTTTTGGATCAGGTCGATGTTGCTCGCGAGTGTGAAACCGGCGTCAGAGTCGAGAGCGGACTTCAGGCCCAGGGTGCCGCCGATCGCGAGTAGCGCCTGCTGCGCGCTCTCGATCGCGCGCTGGTCATGTCTGTCGAACTGGGGCAGCTTGCCGAGGACCGCGCTTCCTTCGGAGTGTGCCCAGTACTCGACGTGCTGCATGATCGAATTCATGCCGCAAGGGATCTCGTTCGGCGTGACCACCTCAGTTGGTGTCGTAGATGATGCCACCGGACACGTCGATCTCCTCGGGGTTCTCGCTTCTCTTCCTGACTAGTCACGTGCCGAGCAACCTCGCCAGAGCTGAGCAGGCCGATGCCGGCAGACGGAATCCCGATCGGCGCTGCTTTGGACCCTCGAAGTGGTACACGCCGATGACGAGCCGCGGGTTCACTGCTCGCTCATGTCGCGCAGGAAGTCGGCACAGACGACGAGGGTCGCGAGATCGCCATGCAGGGGAGTGCAAGGCTCCTTGATCGCGACCGGAAGGTCAGGCACCCTCGCTGAGCGGCCGCCACGGGTCGATGACCTCAACGCCCGTGGGCGCGAAGTCAGCCACGTCACGAGTAACGACCGGTATGCCATGCACGAGCGCGGTAGCCGCGATGAGCGAGTCACGAACCGGCCGCGGATCGGGAACGTGCAGAGCTGCACTGCGCCGCGTGACGGTGGTGTCGACTGGAAGGATCCGCTCGGCGAACGCGGGCAGCACCTGCGCTTCCAGCCATCGGCGCAGAACCGCACCCTGCGCCGGATCACGCCGTTCAGCCAGCAGGACCCCGATCTCCAGCTCCTGAACGGTGATCGCCGAGACGAACATACTGCTGGCCGCGGCGCCTGCCGTACGGTTCGCGCACTGCCAACAATCGATTCCCGTTTGCCCTGGTCAAGGGCTTGGTGGGCGATACTGGGATCGAACCAGTGACCTCTTCCGTGTCAAGGAAGCGCGCTCCCGCTGCGCCAATCGCCCCGGTATTGCGAGGTGGAGACGGGATTTGAACCCGTGTACACGGCTTTGCAGGCCGTTGCCTCGCCTCTCGGCCACTCCACCGAGGTGGCCTCCAGTGGCAAGCCACTCCGAGCGGAAGACGGGATTCGAACCCGCGACCCTCACCTTGGCAAGGTGATGCGCTACCACTGCGCCACTTCCGCATGCCCTCCGGCGTTTCCCCCGGCGACGACAGAACTTTATCCGAACCCCGCCGCCGACTCCAAACCGGGGGTGCCCCGCGTGTCGTGATCCGGGGCTGACCAGGCACGAAAGACCGGCGATGATGTGCGGCGTGGAGATCACGACCTGGTACCTGGAGCAGGACGACACCGCCCAGCTGCGCTCGGCCGCGCCGCCCGCGACCCCGGTCGCCGTCACTCGCGCCGAGTTGCCCAGCCCCGAACTGAACCGCTACCTCTACACCGCTGTCGGCGGCGACTGGTTCTGGTCCGATCGGCTCGGCTGGACCTGGCAACAGTGGCAGGACTACCTGGACCGGCCCGGCATGGAGACCTGGGTGGCGTCGGTTCAGGGGACGCCGGCCGGCTACGCCGAGCTCGACGGCCACGAGGCGGGCCGGGTGGAGATCGCCTATTTCGGTCTGCTGCCACGATTCACCGGCCAGGGCATCGGCGGCCATCTGCTCACGGTCGCCCTCCGGCACGCCTGGACCCTCCCGGAACGCCACCCCGGCCTGCCGCCGGTCCACCGCGTCACGGTCAACACCTGCAGCCTGGACGGCCCGGCCGCGCTCGCCAACTACCAGGCCCGCGGCATGCGCGTCCACCACACCGAGACCCGATCCGCCGGGTCCCAGGCCAAAGCGCCCGGCCCCTGGCCCGGAGCAGACCGCCCACAACCATGAAACCCCTTCCCGGTACGCCCGACGGGAGAAACCGCCGTGGGCAGCGGCGGCCTCGCTGCCCACTCCAGCCTCTGCCGCCCCCACCGGGCTGACCTGCCGCCGCTCTTCCGAGCGCCCCGGGACCTCTCCGACCGCCGGCCGAAGGCTCCGGCCACCAGGGCTCCCTCAGCAGGCCCGCGGCAACGCCCCCGACCAGCCGGAATCCGGACAGTCCCGGATGGTGAGGGACCGCGTTGCGGGGAGGGCGGGCGGCCGGGCCCGGGGATGATCGGGGGTCAGGTGGCCACCGGGAGGCCGGCGGAGGTGAAGGCGCGGCCGTCGTCGGTGACGGCGGCGGACTCGTAGCCGTCGGCGACCCGTTTGGCCAGCCAGGAGAGGCCGGGTTCGCCCATGGCGAGGGCGGCGGTGGCGTAGGCGTCGGCTACGGCCAGGTCGGGGCCGACGACGGTGACCGAGCGCAGACCGGTGGCGGGGCGCCCGGCCACCGGGTTCCAGACGTGGGCGCCTCGCTCGTACGTCCCGGAGGTGGCGACCGCGCCTTCGGTCACCGAGAGGACCCAGGCGAGTTTGTCAGCCTTCCACGGGTGGCGGACGCCGACCCGCCAGGGGCGGTCGCCGCGCATCCTGATGTCGCCGCCCGCGCCGATGTAGTGGCGGGTGGAGCCGGCCGCGGCGAGGCGCTGGGAGGCCACCTCGACGGACCAGCCCTTGACGTAGCCGGACGGGTCGAGGGGTCCGCCGGCGTACGCGTCGAAGTAGCCGTCGGTGTCGCGCCATAGGTCGGCGCAGCGGTCCAGGACGTGCCGCAGGTCGGCGGAGCAGTCGTCGAGCGGCAGGGCGCCGGAGCGGAACCGGCACACCTCGCTGTCTTCCTTGTAGGTGCTGAACCGGGCGTCGACCTCGTGCAGCCAGGCGCAGGTGGACTCGATCAGCGCGGTGAGCCGGGCGGCCGGCAGGTCGTCGGCGAGCTCGATGCTCACGACCGTGCCCATGACCTGCTCCGCGTGACGCACGGCTCGACCCTACGCGCCGGCTTTGTCCAGTGCCGCCTGGAGGGACGTGACGTACGACTGGCTGGTGAAGGTGGCGCCGGAGACGGCTTCGACGTCGGCGCTCTGTTCCTCGAGGGTGGCCGACGACAGGGCCTGCACGGCCTTCGGGTTGATCGTTCCGGAGAAGCCGTCGGTCGGGTACGTCGCGTCCGCCGAGGTGATCTTGCCGTCGCCGACCTTGATGGTGACCTGGATCGTGCCGTACTGGTTCTGCACGGCCTTGCCCTTGTAGGTGCCGGCCTTGAGCCCGGCCTCCTCCTCCTTCTTCTTCTCGTCGTCGGCCGACGGGGCGCCGGTCTTCTTCCCGGACGGCTTCTTGGTGCCGGCGGGCGCGGGTTCGCCGGTCGACTCGGCGTCGGGCTCCCCGCCCGCGTCCACCGGCGCGGCGGCGGCCACCGGGACGGCCGGCGGTTGCACGCTCAGGCGGACCCCGAGGATCAGGGCCGCGCCGGTGAGGGTGCCGACGGCTGCTGCGGTACTACGTCGCATCGCGAAACTCCCAGTCGATAGGGGTCAGAACTCGAACGGGTCCAGGTGCAGCTGGCTGTCCGGCACGTCGAGCTGCTTGAGCGTGTCGACGGCGGCGTCGACCAGCCCGGGCGGGCCGCACAGGTACACGTCGCGGCGGTTCACGTCCGGCACCAGGCCGCGCAGTCCGTCGGGGGTGAACAGCCGGCGCGGGCCGGGATCGTTGCGGCCGCCGACGATGTAGCGCACCCAGGCGTCCCGTTCCTCGGCCAGTTCCTCCAGCTCGGTGCGGAAGACCAGCTCGTCCGGGCGGCTGGCCCGGTAGATCACGATGGTGTCCGGCGGCATGTCCTCGAGCAGGGCGCGGATCGGGGCGATGCCGCTGCCGCCGGCGATCAGCAGGGCCCGGCGGCGGGTACGCCGTTCGGCGGTGAACGTCCCGAACGGTCCCTCCGCCCAGATCGGCGTGCCGGGGCGCATGGTGGCCAGCTTGCGGGTGTGGCCGCCGGCGATGGTGACGGTGAGCCGCAGCCACTGCGAGTTCGGGGCGGCGGACAGCGAGAACGGGTGCGACTGCCACCAGCCGTTGGCGGTCAGGAACCGCCAGCGCATGAACTGCCCGGCCTGTACCGGAAGCTTGTCGAGGCGCTTGCCCTCGATGTAGATCGAGAACGTGTTGGCGCCCTCGCCGACCACTTCGGCCACGGTGAACCGGTGCCGCGCGTTCAGCCAGACCGGCTCGACGATGCGGCCCCAGAACAGGGCGGCGATGGTGAGGCAGCCGAGCGCCGGCCAGAACACCGAGGCGAACCGGCCGCTCATGTCGGCGCCCGCCGCGATCTGGTGACCGTAGCCGAGCAGCAGGACGCCGTAGCCGGTCAGGTGGATGAGGTGCCACAGCTCGTAGTTGAGCCGGTTGCGGACGAACCGGATCGAGATCAGGGCGATGAACACCAGCAGGCCGGTCGCGATCGTGGCGCTGATCATCTCGGGGAACGTGGTGATCACGGTCCAGCCCTGGTCGACGACGCCGGTGCCGGCGGTGAGGGCGTACCCGTAGACGATGAAGACGATGTGCGCGACCACCATGGCCAGCAGCGACGTGCCGAGCCAGCGGTGCCAGCGCAGCAGATCGCGGGAGCCGACCCACTCCTCCAGCCAGGAGACCCGGCTCATCATCAGCAGCTGGATGAAGAGCAGGTAGCCGCCGATGATCCCGGTGACCCGGCCGGCCGCGATCATCGTGGTGGCGGTGTCGCTGATCGCGCCGGCCCGCGTGTTGAACAGCCAGAGCGCGACGCTGGTGGCCAGGCCGGAGAAGAACAGCAGCACGGTGAAGAGCCGGTTGCCGCTGGTCGACTCGCCGGGCGGGCGGTCGTCGTGGATCGGGACGCCGGTGCCGGCCTTCCAGCCGGTCGGGTCGGTCAGCGACACCTCGGTGATGTCGCCGCGGCGGTACTCGTCCGGCGTGTCGTAGGGCAGGCCGTACCGGGGTTCCGCGTATTGAGCCTGCTGGGGGGCGTACTGGGGCTCGGCGTCCGGCCAGGGCGGCATGGACGGGTGGTCCCAGCCCGGACCGGCGTCGGACCGCAGTCCGGAGAAGTACCCGTCGTCGTCGGGAAGCTCGCGCTGATCCCGGAAGGCCGGAATAGTCAACGTCCTCACCTGCTCAGCAGTCGTCTCGCGGCGCCTGCCACCCCATGCGGCCGACGTGACGGCCCGGTGGAGCGTCGGAGGCCGTCATAGTTGGGTACGCGCATCACGCCCGGTTGGCTCAACGAGATCCGGAAAAATCCCGGACGCTAGGCTTGCCGTTTAACCTGCCGGGGTTCGTCGATGTGACCCAGGTCGATCACGAGGGCAGCCCTTGCGTGATCATGGTTCTTGCGAAGGACCCATGA
>NZ_JBFAMR010000151.1:0-6014 GCF_040656595.1 Actinoplanes sp. NPDC049802 | reverse complement strand
AACACCGACCCGAACACCGGAAACACCCTCGACAACCCCACACCCATCCCGACCCGCTGCGAACCCTGACCGGAGAACAACACCGCCAACCGGCCGTCGTCGACCGTCCCGGTCTCGATCTCGTCCCCGAGCAGCACCGCACGATGGGCGAACCGGGCGCGGCCGGTGGCGAGGGTCCATGCCACGTCGGCCGGATTCAGCGACGCGTCCTCGGCGACGTACGCCCGCAGTCGCCGGATCTGCTGGTGAAGCGCCTCCGGGTGGCGTGCGGAGAGCAGCCACGGGGTGAACGGAGCCGCCGGCCGCTCCGGCTCCGGCACGCGCTCGGCCTGCTCCAGCACGACGTGCGCGTTGGTGCCGCTGATGCCGAAGGAGGAGACCGCGGCGCGGACCGGGCGATCCGGCAGGGCGAACGGCGCCGCGGCCGCGGCGATCCGTACCGCCCCGGCGTCCCAGTCCACGTGCGGCGACGGTTCGTCCACGTGCAGCGTCCGGGGCAGCACACCGTGCCGCATGGCGAGGACCATCTTGATCACCCCGGCCACACCCGCGGCGGCCTGGGTGTGCCCCAGATTCGACTTGACCGACCCGAGCCACAGCGGCGACTCGCGATCCTGGCCGTAGGTCGCCAGCAGCGCCTGCGCCTCGATCGGATCACCCAGCGTCGTCCCGGTGCCGTGCCCCTCGACCGCGTCGACCTCGGACGGTGAGAGACCGGCGTCCGCGAGCGCGGCCCGGATCACCCGCTGCTGGGCCGGCCCGTTCGGAGCGGTCAGACCGTTGGAGGCGCCGTCCTGGTTCACCGCCGAGCCTCGGACCACCGCGAGCACCTGGTGTCCGTTGCGGCGCGCGTCCGACAGCCGTTCCACCACCAGCACCCCGACGCCCTCGGACAGCGACGTGCCGTCGGCGGCGCCGGCGAACGATTTGCACCGCCCGTCCGGCGCCAGGTTCCGTTGCCGGGAGAACTCCAGGAATGTGCCGGGCAGCGACATCACCGACACGCCTCCGGCCAGTGCCAGCGAGCACTCCCCGTTCCGCAGTGCGGAGACCGCGAGGTGCAGGGCGACCAGCGACGACGAGCAGGCGGTGTCGACCGTCATGGCCGGCCCCTCCAGGCCGAGGGTGTACGACACCCGCCCGGAGATCACCCCCGCCGAGGCGCCGGTGGACAGGAAGCCGTCGACCGGCTCGCCGGAGCCGGAGAGCACCACGCCGTAGTCGTTGTACATCACGCCCGCGTAGACGCCGGTGTCGCTGCCGCGCAGGGTGTCCGGGTCGATGCCCGCCCGTTCCAGGGCCTCCCACGAGGTCTCCAGCAGCAGCCGCTGCTGCGGGTCCATGGCCAGCGCCTCGCGGGGCGAGATGCCGAAGAAGCCGGGGTCGAAGCGGGCCGCGTCGTAGAGGAAGCCGCCCCGGTCGACGTACGCGGTGCCGGGCCGGGTGTGGTCCGGGTCGTAGAGCGCGTCGAGGTCCCAGCCGCGGTCGTCCGGGAACGGGCCGATCCCGTCCCGCCCGTCGGCCAGCAGCCGCCACAGATCCTCCGGGTTCCGCACACCGCCGGGTAGCCGGCAGGCCATGCCGACGATGGCGATCGGCTCGTGGTCGTGCCGGACGGCCGCGACGGTGGCCACCGCGGCGTGCTTCCCGGAGAGCTGGGTCACCAGATGATCGGCCAGCGCCTGCGGGGTCGGGTGGTCGAACACCATCGTGGCCGGCAGCCGCAGCCCGGTCGCGGCGCTGAGCTGGTTGCGCAGGTCGAGGGAGGTGAGCGAGTCGAACCCGAGGTCCTTGAAGGTGCGGTCGGCGGGCAGTTGATCGGACCGGGTGTAGCCCAGCACCGAGGCGGCCCGGGCGGCCACCACCTCCAGGACCACCCCGGCCCAGCGGTCGACGGGCAGTTCGTCCAGCCGTTGTGCCAGCGACGAGCCGCCGACGGCCCGGCGGGCCCGGGTACGGACCAGGCCACGGAGCAGGTCCGGCGTCTCCCGGTCGCTCCGGCCGAATCCGGACAGGTCCAGCGGCACCGGCGCCAGCACCGGTTCGGCCGAGCGGACCGCGGCGTCGAAGAGGGCCAGCCCTTGGGCCGAGGACAGCTCGCCCATGCCGGTGCGGGCCATCCGGCTCAGCTGGGCGGCGTCCACCTCGGCGGTCATCGCGCTGCGTTGCGCCCACAGGCCCCAGGTGAGCGAGTGCGCGGGCAGCCCGGCGGACCGGCGGCGGACCGCGAGTGCGTCGAGCACAGCGTTGGCGGCCGCGTACGCGCCCTGCCCGGGACTGCCGAACACCGCCGCGGCCGAGGAGAACAGCACGAATGCCGTGAGGTCACCGGCCAGTTCGTGCAGGTGCAGGGCGGCGTCCACCTTCGGGCGGAGCACCGCGGCGACCCGTTCCGGGGTGAGCGTGGCGATGGTGGCGTCGTCCATCACCCCGGCGGTGTGCACGACGGCGTCCACCGGGTGGGCGGCGAGCAGCGCGGCCACCTGGTCCCGTTCCGCCATGTCGCAGGACACCACCGCCACGGTGGCGCCGGACTCGGTGAGTTCGTCGCGCAGCCGGGCCGCCCCGTCCGCGGCCGGGCCGCGCCGGCTGGTCAGCACCAGGTGCCGGACGCCCAGCGCGCTGACCAGATGCCGGGCGATCATCGCGCCCAGGGTGCCGGTGCCGCCGGTGATCAGCACGCTGCTGCCCGGGCCGAAGGGCGATTCCCCGGCGGCGTCCGAGTCGGCGACCCGGACCAGCCGGGGCGCGGTCACCGCCCCGTCGTGGATCGCGAGCACCGATTCGCCGGTGTCCAGCGCCGCCGCCACCAGATCGGCCGTGTCGTCGCCGGTCGCCGCCGGGTCGGTCGCCAGCAGGACGATCCGGTCCGGGTTCTCCGCCTGCGCGGAGCGGACCAGGCCGTGCACCGCCGCGCCGGCCAGGTCGTCCCGCCCGGTCACCACGACCAGGCGGGTGTCGGCGAGCCGTGGCTCGGCCAGCCATTCCTGAATGGTGGTCAGCACGGCGCCGACCTCGGCACCGGGCAGGAACACCGTGCCCGCGACGACTCCGGCCAGGTCCACCGCCGGGGCGCCGAACAGCGGCTCCGGCCCCAAAGTCTGCCAGTCGCCACGTTCGCCCCGGCCGGTGGGCAGCGGCGCGTGCTCCAGCCGGAACAGCGACTCGACGAACCCGGAGCGCCCCCTCAGGGCCTGTGGCGACACCGGCCGTACGGTCAGGGCCGCCACCGTCGCGACCGGGCCGCCGGTGTGGTCCGCGACCGTCAGGGCCACGCCGTCGGTGCCGGCCGGGGTGAACCGGACCCGCAGGCGCCGCGCGCCCGACCCGTGCAGCGTCACCCCGGTCCAGGAGAACGGCAGCCGGGGCGGGCCGTCCCCGGCGTCCGCGACGAGGGCGTGCAGGGCGGCGTCGAGCAGGGCCGGGTGCAGTCCGAACCGGTCGGCGTCGCCGTCGTCGGGCAGATCCACCTCGGCGTACGTCGCGTCACCGTGCCGCCAGGCGGCCCGCAGCCCCTGGAACAGCGGGCCGTACTGCAGGCCGAGCCCGGCCAGCCGGTCGTAGAGGTCACCGAGTTCCACCGGCTGAGCGCCCGCGGGCGGCCACGGGGTGAGCGGTTCACCGGGCGCGCGGGCCGTGCCGAGCATCCCGCTGGCGTGCCGGGTCCACATCCCGGCGGTGGCCTCGGCATCGCTCTGCCCGTGGATGCCGAGGACACGGCGCCCGTCGTCGTCCGGAGCCTCGACGGTGATCCGCAACCGCACCCCACCCTGCGCCGGTACGACCAGCGGGCTGGTGATGACGAGTTCCTCGACTTCCGGGCAGCCCACCTCGTCCCCGGCCCGGACGGCGAGTTCGACGAGTGCCGTGCCGGGCAGCAGCACGGTGTCCAGCACCGCGTGGTCGGCCAGCCACGGGTGGGTGTCCAGGCCGATCCGGCCGGTCAGCACCACCAGGTCCCGCTCCGGGACGGTGAGCGCGGCCCGGAGCAGCGGGTGGTCGACCGCCTCGATGCCGAGCCCACCGGCGTCCGCGGTGAGCGCCGAGCCGAGCTGCCAGTACCGCTGGTGCTGGAACGGGTAGGTCGGCAGTTCCACCGCCGGGGCCGGTGCGGGGCTGGTGAGGACGGCGGCCCCGCGGACGTACGCCTCGGCGAGCGAGAGCAGGAACCGCGGCAGGCCACCCTCGTCCCGGCGCAGCGAGCCGACCAGGGCGCTCGCCGACCCGGCCCGGTCGAGGATCTCGCGGACCCCCATGCCCAGAACCGGGTGTGGGCTGATCTCCACGAACACGTCGTGCCGGTCGGCGAGCAGCCGGTCGATCGCCTCCTCGAACCGGACGGTGCCGCGCAGGTTGTCGTACCAGTACTCGGCGCCGAGCCGGGCGCTGTCGACGGTCTCACCGGTCACCGTCGAGTAGAGCGGGATGTCCGGGCGGCGCGGCTCCACCTCGGCGAGGACGGACAGAAGCTCGTCCCGGATGGTCTCGACCTGCGCGGAGTGGGAGGCGTAGTCGACCGGGATCAGCTTCATCCGGACGCCGTCCGCCTCGCAGTCGGAGAGCAGTTCCCGCAACGCCCCGGGTTCACCGGCGACCACGGTGGCGGCTGGGCCGTTGACCGCGGCGACCGAGATCCGGCCGGTCCAGCGGGCGATCCGTGTCTCCACCGCGGTCCGGGCCTCGGCCACCGACGCCATCCCGCCGTGCCCGGCCAGCCCAGCGGCGATGGCCCGGCTGCGCAGGGTGACCACCCGGGCGCCGTCCTCCAGGGACAAGGCGCCGGCGACCACGGCCGCGGCGATCTCGCCCTGCGAGTGGCCGACCACGGCGGCCGGTTCGACGCCGTACGAGCGCCACAGCGCGGCGAGCGACACCATCACCGCGAAGAGCACCGGCTGCACCACGTCGACCCGGTCCAGCGACGGTGCGCCGGGCACTCCGCGGACCACGTCGTACAGCGACCAGTCGGTGAACTTGCCGACGGCCTGCGCGCACTCGTCCATCCGGGCGGCGAAGACCTCCGAGGCGGCGAGCAGATCGACGGCCATGCCGGCCCACTGGGAGCCCTGGCCGGGGAACATGAAGACGACCCTGGGTTCGTCCAGCGCGCGTCCGGCGGCCACCGCGGCGGCGGGTTCGGCGGCGGCGACCGCGGCGAGCCCGGCGGTCAGTTCGGCGGTTCCGGTGCCGACCACGACGGCCCGGTGTTCGAAGCGGGCCCGGGTGGCCAGGGCGGCGGCGACGTCGGCCGGGGCGGCCGGGTGGTCGCCGAGGTGGGCCGCCAGCCGGGCGGCCTGGTCCCGCAGCGCCTCGGGGGTACGCCCGGACAGCAGCCAGGTCACCGGGGTGGAGTCCGGCGGGGCCGCCCGCCCGGGACCGGCGGCCGGGGGCCCCTCCAGGATCACGTGGGCGTTGGTGCCGCTCACGCCGAACGACGAGATGCCGGCGCGGTGCGGTTCCGCGCCGCGCGGCCAGGCGACCGCCTCGGTCAGCAGCGCCACCGACCCCTCGGTCCAGTCGACGAGTTCGCTGGGGGCGTCCACGTGCAGTGTCTTCGGCAGCAGCTCGTGCCGCATGGCGAGGATCATCTTGATGATGCCGCCGACACCGGCCGCGGCCTGGGTGTGGCCCAGATTCGACTTGACCGAGCCGAGCCACAGCGGTGCTTCCCGGTTCTGGCCGTACGTGGCGAGCAGCGCCTGCGCCTCGATCGGGTCGCCGAGGGTGGTGCCGGTGCCGTGCGCCTCCACCACGTCGATCTGGTGCGCCGCCAGGCGGGCATTGGCGAGCGCGGCCCGGATCACCCGTTCCTGGGCGGGTCCGTTGGGGGCGGTCAGGCCGTTGGAAGCACCGTCCTGGTTCACCGCCGAACCACGAACCACCGCCAGAACCCGATGCCCCAGCCGCCGCGCGTCCGACAGCCGCTCCACCACCAGAACACCGACACCCTCGGAGAACCCGACCCCGTCAGCAGCAGCAGCGAACGACTTGCACCGGCCATCCGGCGACAGACC
>NZ_JBFAMR010000150.1:0-6386 GCF_040656595.1 Actinoplanes sp. NPDC049802 | reverse complement strand
GGCGAAGTCGCCGTAGTGGTAGTAGCCCTTCTCCACCGAGACGTAGGAGTCCAGACCGATCCAGTCCACCACGTCGTCGCCCGGGTAGAGATCGGGCCACCACGACTGGGCCAGCCACTTCTCGTTGCCCATGTAAGCCAGCACGTTCACCACGTTGGTCACACCCTTAGCGCGCAGCCGCTCGATGGTGTGCCGGTACATGGCGGCGAAGTCTTTGGCCTCCCAGCCGGAGCCGGCCTTGGCGACCACGTCATTCTCCGGCTCGTGGTGCAACACCAGAAAGAACTTCTTGCCGTACGCCTTCGCGCGCGCGGCGAACGCGTCGATACGTTTGTCCTGCTCTCCCTCGGCAACCGCGGCCCAGGTCGAGCCATACGCGATCTTCCAGTTCAGCAGCAGCACCCGCGGGTTGGCCGCATCGCTGGTCATGGCGATCTCGGCCTTGGTCGGGAAGACCGCGTCACCCTTGTGATAGGTGTGGAAGATCGTCGCGGTACGGCCGGTCAGCTTCTCCCAGTTCCGGTGCTCCAGATCGCGCGGCAGGCTGGAGAACCCGCCGGCGGCGCCGCCCCACAGCACCCCGCAGGACGGCACCAGTTTGGCGCCGGTCACGCAGTTCTTGTAGTCACCCGAGACCGCCGGGGCCGGCGGCTTGGCCGCCGGTCCCGGTGTAGCCGTCTTCGCGGATGTGGTGAGAAGCAGTTCGGGTCCACCGCCGGCGGAGTTCTCGGAGGACTGGAACCGCAGCACGCTGTTGGTCAGCGACGAGGTCAGTGCGAACGAGTAGGTCCCCGGTCCGGGCACCTCGTGGCTCAGGTCGAATCCGACCCTGGTGTCGGCGGCCTTCGGGGTCACTGCGGCGACCGCGAGATCGAGCTCGGGTGCGGCGCCGGCGGTCAGTTTGGCTTCGGTCCACGAGTTGTCCACCACCCGTGACACCGTCAGCTTGCCGGCCGGGGTGCTCAGCGGGCGCAGGAACAGCACCGCCTTGCGCACGTCGGTACCGGCCGGAACCGTGAACTTGAGGAAGATGCTCTTGCTGTCGGCGCCCAGTTTGCCGACGGCGAGCTTGTCGTCCGCACCGAACGCGGTGCCCTTGCGGGCGCTGGAGATGTAGGTGTCGTCAGCGGCCTTGACCGACAGCGCCGCATCGGCAGCCGCGGCGGTGATCGGCACGACGGTGGCGCCGGCGATCACAGCGGTCATAGCTGTCAAGACGTGCGGCAGCTTGGCGCGTCGCATGACGAGATCTCCCCCGGTCTATCCAGCCGTTCACCGGCCGGGCATACGGGAAGACTCGAGGGCTACGGGTGCGCGCCGGGGATTTGGACAGGTTCCCGCCGGTTGCGATCACCACCGACAGGCTGCGCGACGCACGTGACGCGACGGTGCGGGGTTTCGTACCGTCGCCCCATGGTGTTCTGGTCTTCGGCTTCTTCTCCGTCGTCTTCGAAGACCTCGCCGAGGATCTCGCTGGCGAGGGTAACCGGCGGCGAGCCCGCCGGCTACGCCCATCGCGGCGCCGCCCATGCCGATCGGTGGCCCTGGCGGTCATCGTCGTGGTGAAGTCCGCACGCCGAGCGCCGGCACCTCGACTCGGGATCGGTCAAGTGTTGAGGTCGCGGCGGTTGAACAAGACGGCGCCGGCGGCGACCAGCAGGACCCCGGCGGCGAGCAGGACGGCAGCGTCGGCCCACTGCATGCCATGGCGTAGTGGTTCGCCGCCGATGTAGTAGTGGAAAGGCGACAGGTATTTTGCGCCGTTGATGCCGAGCTGGCCGGCGAAGGCGTGCAGGGCGTAGGCCAGCACGCCGGTGACGGCGGTGACGGTGAAGACGAGGGCGCGGCGGCCGGTGGCGGCGCCGATGCCGATGGACAGGCCACCGAAGGCGATGGCGAGCAACGCCAGCTGGAGACATTGAGCGGCGAACTGTGCCACGGAGATGCCGGTGAGCTGGGCGCTGGATCGGATGGCGAGCATCCCGAGCCAGATGGTGGCGGCGATGGCGAGCGCGCCGGCGGCCAAGGCAGCGAAGCGGTGAAGCAGGAAGCGGGTGCGGCTGATCGGGTGGGCGAGGAGCAGGTCGAGGCGGCCGGTCTCCTCGTCGGCGGCGATGGCGCGGGCGCCGGTGGCGGCGCCGTAGAACATGGCGATCAGCGGCAGGATCAGCCCGAAGACCGAGGAGCCGAGGTAGCCGGCGGCGGAGGTGAGGTCCTCGAGCCGGAACGCCTCACGCATGGCTTGCGGGTAGTTGGCGACGGCTTCGGCCATCTGCCCGTCGGCGAGCTGGGGGTAGAACGAGGCGTACATGACGCCGGCGAGGGTGGCACCGACGGCCCAGCCGATCAGGACGCGGCGGTCGTCGGTGAGGGTCTTGGTGAACACGTCAGACGGCACGGTCGGCTCCCGCGTAGTAGGTGTGGAACAAGTCGTCCAGGGCGGGTTCGGTGGCGAGGATCCCGGTGACGGTGTGCCGGGTCGCGGCGCGCAGCAGCGCGTCCGGTGGCCCGGTGAGGCGGCAGGTGAGCACGGTGCCGGTGACGGTGAGGTCGCCGACGCCGGGTACGGCAGCGAACTCGGCGGCGGTGATCGGTTCGGCGAAGGTGAGTTCGACGGTGCGTACGGCAGCTGAGCGCAGGGCGGTGACGGTGTCGAGGGCTACCAGTCGGCCGTCGCGGATGATGGCGACGCGGTCGGCGACGGCCTGGACCTCGGCCAGGACGTGGCTGGACATGAACACCGTGGCGCCACGGTGCGCGGCTTCGGTGACCATGGCGAGGAAGGTCTGCTGCACGAGCGGGTCGAGACCGGAGGTCGGTTCGTCGAGGATCAGCAGTTCCGGTTCGTGCATGAACGCCTGTACCAGTCCGACCTTCTGCCGGTTGCCCTTGGACAGGCTCTTGACCCGGGCGGTCTGGTCCAGGTCGAGCCGCTCGGCCAGCGCGTCGATGCGCGCTGCGGGGAGGCCGCCGCGTAGGCCGGCGAGGAACCGCAGGCAGGCGCGGACGCTTTGACGGCCGTCGACGGTGAAGTCGCCGGGTAGGTAGCCGACCCGCCGGTGCAGGGCCACCGCGTCGGCACGTGGGTCGAGGCCGAGGACCCGGGCGCGGCCGGCGGTGGGCCGGATCAGGTCGAGCAGCAGCCGGATGGTGGTGGACTTGCCGGCCCCGTTGGGGCCGAGATAGCCGAGCACCTCGCCCGCGTGCACGCGCAGATCGAGGCCGTCCAGGCCGCGGCGTCTGCCGTAGGTCTTGGTGAGGTTGTCGAGCACGATCACGTCATCATCCATACCGTCACCGTACTGAGTTTTCAGAGATCTGTGAAGACTTAGAGATCTTCAGTAGGAGGGTAGAGTGCTTCGGGTGACCGACGACTTGATCGATGCCGCCGAGCACTTCGCGTTGACGCTGACCCAGTACGGCCTGCAGCGCATGACCGCCCGAGTGATGGCCGCGCTGCTGTTCACCCAGCAGGACACCATGACCGCCGGCGAGATCGGCGCCCAGCTCGGCGTGAGCTCCGGCGCCATGTCCGGAGCGCTGAAGAACCTCACCGAACTCGGCATGATCGAACGCGTGCCCGCACCGGGCAGCCGGCGCGAGCACTTCCGCTTCCGTGACGGTGCCTGGGCCACCCTGATGTCGAAACAGAACATGGCCTTGACCCTGATGACCGAAGCCGCCGATACCGGCATCGAGGTCGCCGGACAGGACACCCTTGCGGGGAGGCGCCTGGCGGACATGCGCGACTTCTACGCTTACATGCTCAGCGAGATGCCTGCCCTGATCGACCGATGGAGTGCACGGCGCACCGGCGAGAGCGGCTCGCCGGCACGCGAGGTCAGAGGTTCGCAGATGTGATCTGGTGTCATCTGTGTACGCCGGAGCAGCTCATTGCGTTCGGCGCCGCAACGGCGCTACGGCCGGCACGCTGCTCGGGCACCTGAGCACCCTTCCCCCAGACCGCTGTCTGGTTTCAAGGTGTCCGGCTCGAAGATGAGACCTCACAGATCAAGTCCTGGATCGTTCAGCTGTCCTGGCCGATGCCGGCGGCCCAGGTCCGGTAGCCACCGTCGAGATTGCGTACGCGGCGGCCGAGACCGGGCAGCAGCGCGGTGGCGGCGTGCCCACGCAGCCCGACCTGGCAGTAGACGATCAGATCACCGGAGGGCACCTCCTCCAGGCGCTCACGCAGCTCGTCGACCGGGATGTTGAGCGCACCGGGGATGTGCCCGGCGGCTTCGCATGCCGGATACCGCCCGGGGTAAGGCCGACCGGCTCTAGTGAGTCAACATGCACGGTTTCAGACTTCGTGGGCGGAATCGAAGGTCGCCTCGTCGAGTCGCTGTCGGACGTCGTGTGCCCGTCCGCCGATCCGGGTGCGTCGATCCAAATCAGGATCCGTCACGGCGGCGCCGCGTTCGTCAACGGAGTCGGTGGTGACGACGAAGGGGTGAGGCTTTCTGTCGGGGAGTGTTGTGCGCAGTGATTACGTCCATCTGCACGTGCACACCGAGTACTCGATGCTGGACGGGGCAGCCCGGTTGAAGGAGCTGTTGGCCGAGGCCCAGCGACTGGGCATGGGCACCGTGGGGATCACCGATCACGGCAACATGCACGGCGTCTACGACTTCTTCAAGCAGGCCACCGCCGCCGGGATCAAGCCGGTGCTGGGCATCGAGGCGTACGTCGCGCCGGAGTCCCGGCTGGACAAGCAACGGATCCGGTGGGGACGGCCGGATCAGAGGGAAGACGACGTCTCCGGAGGTGGCTCCTACACCCACGCCACGATCTGGGCGACGGACGACCAGGGCCTGCACAATCTGTTCAAGCTCACCTCGCTGTCGTCGTTCGAGGGCTACTACATCAAGTGGCCGCGGATGGACGCCGAACTGCTCGCCCGGTACTCGTCCGGCCTGATCGGCACGACCGGTTGCCCATCCGGTGAGGTGCAGACCCGGTTGCGGCTGGGCCAGTTCGACGAGGCGCTCACCGCGGCGGCCAGGTACCGGGACATCTTCGGGCCGGAGAACTACTACCTGGAGCTGATGGACCACGGTCTGGAGATCGAACGGCGGGTCCGCGACGGGCTGGTGGAGGTCGGCAAGCGCCTGAAACTGGAGCCGGTGGTCACCAACGACTCGCACTACACGTACGAGTCGCAGGCCGAGGCGCACGACGTGCTGCTGTGCGTGCAGACCGCGAGCAACGTCAACGATCCCAACCGGTTCCGGTTCGGCGGCTCCGGCTACTACATCCGGCCGGCCGCGGAGATTCGCGGCGCGGACAGTTCGGAGATCTGGCAGCGCGGCTGCGACAACACTCTGCGCATCGCCGAACGCATCGACCCGACGGGCATGTTCACCCACCGCAATCTGATGCCCCGGTTCCCCATTCCCGAGGGTCACACCGAGCAGGAGTACTTCCGCGAGCAGGTGTGGCAGGGCATGACCCGCCGCTTCCCGGGCGGCATCCCGCAGGCCCATCGCGACCAGGCCGAATACGAGATGGGCGTCATCGTCCAGATGGGCTTCCCGGCCTACTTCCTGGTCGTCGCGGACTTCATCATGTGGGCGAAGAACAACGGCATCGCGGTCGGCCCGGGCCGTGGCTCGGCCGCCGGATCGCTGGTGGCGTACGCGATGGGCATCACCGACCTCGACCCGCTCCCGCACGGCCTGATCTTCGAACGGTTCCTCAACCCGGAACGCGTCTCGATGCCGGACATCGACATCGACTTCGACGAGCGCCGGCGCGGCGAGGTGATCCGCTACGTCACCGAGCGGTGGGGCGACGACCGGGTGGCGCAGATCGTCACGTTCGGCACGATCAAGGCCAAGGCCGCCGTCAAGGACTCGTCGCGGGTGCTGGGCTACCCGTTCGCGATGGGTGACCGGATCACCAAGGCCATGCCGCCGGACGTGATGGGCAAAGGCATCCCGCTGTCCGGCATCTTCGAACCCCGACATCCCCGGTACGCCGAAGCGGCCGAGTTCCGCGCTCTCTACGACGCCGAACCCGATGTCCGCAAGATCGTCGACACGGCGCGGGGCCTGGAGGGCCTGATCCGGCAGACCGGTGTGCACGCGGCCGGCGTGATCATGAGCGCGGAGCCGCTGATCGACCACGTCCCGCTGATGCGCCGGGCTACCGACGGTGTGGTCATCACGCAGTTCGACTACCCGACCTGCGAGACGCTCGGCCTGCTGAAGATGGACTTCCTCGGCCTGCGGAACCTGACCATCATCGACGACGCGTTGAAGAACATCGAGGCCAATCACGGTACGAAGGTCGATCTGCTGGCGCTGCCACTGGACGATCCGAAGGCGTACGAGCTGTTGTCCCGCGGCGACACGCTCGGCGTGTTCCAGCTCGACGGCGGGCCG
>NZ_JBFAMR010000149.1:0-7058 GCF_040656595.1 Actinoplanes sp. NPDC049802 | reverse complement strand
ACACCCGCAACGGGTGTCGTCACACCCACTACGGGTGTCACGTTCTCCGAGCACACATCGCCCTGCACGCCGGCCCTCCGCCCACCGGACGCCAGGACGTCAGGGCGCCAGGACAGCAGGGGTGCCAGGGCGCCAGGGCAGCAGGGGCGCCAGGACAGCAGGGGTGCCAGGGCGCCAGGGCAGCAGAGCGGCAGGGGCGCCGGGGCGCCGGGGCGTACCGTCGGTGCGCTGTGCGCCCCGCCCGCCCCGCGGCGGGCGTGCAGGCGGGGCTGGGCGGGGCGGGGCGGGCGATTTGGCCAGCAGGGTCAGCACTCCGGACGGCCCAGCCGCCAATAGCCCATGAACGCGACGGCCCGCCGGTCGACCCCGCACTCCGACACGAGATACCGCCGCAGCGTCTTGATCACCGCCGCCTCGCCGGCCAGCCAGGCGTAGAAGCCGTCCGGCGTGGCCGTGGACTCGTCCGGCACCTCCCACAGCAGGTCGTGGTCGACGTCCACGTCCTCCAGCTCGGCCGGCGCGACCGGGGCCGCGCAGTCGGCGAGCAGACGGGCGGCGGCCTCGCGAACCGCCGGGATCAGTTTCACCCCGTGCGCCTCGCCGTCGCGCGGCAGCCATGTCACCCGGAATCCGGCCGGCGCCGTGACCCGGAGGTGGTCGCCGGGCTCCGGCACTTCGAGCAGCGCCTCGCCGACCGCGCCGGCCGGCAGGGCGGACAGGATCGAGCAGATCGCCGGGGTCGCCGTCTCGTCGCCGACGAGCAGGATTCGCCGGGTGGCGGCCGGCGGGTGGAAGTCGATGCCACCGGAGCCGCCGTGGAAGTCCGCGTTCGGCCCCATGATCATCATGGTCGAGCCGGGGGTGGCGTCGACCGCCCACCGGGAGGCCGGCCCGTTCACACCGTGCAGCACCATGTCGACGTCGATCTCGCGTTCGGCGGCGCGGACGGCGCGAACCGTGTACGTCCGGATCGGGTTGCGCCGCCCCTCCGGCAGGTCACGCCACCGCGTGTACCAGTCGAGGCCGGTCGGCAGGTGCTCGTGACCGGAGCCGGGCAGCGGCGGGATCAGTTTGATCCGCTGGTCCCAGCCGTTGTCGGCGAACCGGTCCAGGTCGTCGCCGGTGAAGGTCACCCGCAGGAAGCTCGGGCTCAGCCGGGTCAGCCGGGCGACCCGGGCCGTGAAGAACCGGAACGGGGGCGCCTCGGTCGGCACGACGGTCTGGGTCACGGTGGCCTCCCACTCTCGTAAGGTAACGCTAACCTAACCGCTGTACCCGAGGTCGCACCACCGGGCCCGCCGCTCCGCATCGCCCCACCGGACGGCCGCTCCCGTACCGCAACGCCGAACGGCCGCTCCCGTACCGCAACGCCGAACGGCCGCTCCCGTACCGCAACGCCGAACGGCCGCTCCCGTACCGCAACGCCGGACGGCCGCTCCCGTACCGCAACGCCGGTCTTCCACCGATCCGCCCCCATGCCGCCGATCGGACGGGCCCAGCGACAAGGAGGCGACATGCCGCAGACCTCGACCACGGACATCATGTTCAGCGACGCCGGCATGCCGTGGAGCGCCGACGAATGGGCCATGGCCTTGCAGCCGCCCACCGTGCTGATCGCCGACGACGACGAGGGCACCCGCGACCTGATCGCCTTCAAGCTGCGCGCCGCCGGCTACCGCACGCTGGAGACCGACAACGGCCGCACCGCCATGTCGCTCGCCGTGAACGAGCGGCCGCAACTGATCCTGCTCGACATCTCCATGCCGGGCCTGGACGGGCTCGGGTTCTGCTACGAACTGCACTCGTCACCGCAGACCGCGGACATCCCGGTGATCATCGTGAGCGGCCGCAGCACGCCCGCCGACGTCGACCTCGGCCACATCGTCGGCGCCGAGGACTACCTGGCCAAGCCGTTCTCCCCGGCCGAGCTTCTGCGCCGGGTCCAGCGCCTGCTCCCTCTGCACCACTGAAAACCCCTTATCTCGTACGCCTACCCGCCCCGCCGTGGAAGACCCGCGAGCCGGGCGGGTGGCTCCGACCGTGCCGCGGCCGCCGGGCTTGAGCGGGCACCCGACCCCGGTCGCCGGCAGTGCCCCGGCGCCACCCGGCCCGGCCACCGATCTCAGCCCGGCGGCCGCGGCAGGGGCGTGAGTGGGCAGTGAGCCTGCGCCGGCCAGGCGGGACGGCCCAAAAAGACGGGACAGGGTCTCGCGTACCAGAAAACGGGGTGCCTGGAACGCGAACCCAGGCGGCGCTGAGCAGCAAGCCGGAGTTTCGGTATCGCCATCCGCTGGCCTGTCAAGCGGAGATCCGGATCGAGGGTGACGTGACGGCAGAGGGGCGGCAGCCCCGTGACACCGGGCGAAACGAAATGCTCATGTCGAGCCACGTCCGGCCGAAGGTCCCGCTCGTGAGCCTTCCCCGTTACGCCCTCCGGTCCGCCGCTTTCGCGGCCGTCTTCCTCACCGCGGCGCTGACGCTGGGCGCGCCGCTCGCGGTCGCGGCCCTCTGGCTCACCGCCCAGCATCGGTACGCCCACCGCCGCCACGACGTGGTCATGCTCGCCACGGCGGCCATGGTATGGGCCACCCTGGAGGGAGCGGGTCTCCTGATGTCGGCGGTCGTCGCGGTGGCGACAGTGGTTCCGGCGCTGCTCTACGCCGTGCTGCTGCAGCGCTGGCTGCCCGGCTACTGGCTGGGACACGGCGACCGGTTCCGCCGCCCACGGGCCGCTCTCGGCCGGCTCGCCGCCTCGGCCGCGCTCGCCGCGGGCGCCGCCGCCGTGCTGAGCGCCGTCATCGACACCGCGTTCTCCCCGCTCACCGCGGCCCTGTTCCTCGCCGGCAACACCGCCGCCCTGATGTTGGCGCCCCTGGCCGTACGGGCGGCACGCCGCTCCCGCGAGCCCCGCCGCGCCGCTCTCAGCGTCGTCCGCTGAGTGCGCTCCACCCGACAGCCGCCGGGCACCAAGGTTGGTCCGATGTGAGATTCCATCGGGCGGGTAGCTCGCTGTCGCACAGAGCGCAGGTGAAGTCGCCGTCCCGCACGATGTTGCGCTCCCGGCAAGAGGGGCAGCGGCGGAAGACGACCTTGTCGGTGAAGTCGCCGGGGTGCGCTGTGCCGAGCCGGTCGAGCGATTCCCGCACGGCCGGCCAACAGTCGGGATCCGGGCAGTAACCAGTGGACTGGTTGGTCACCTCGAGTACGCGCCAGCCGGACACATCCCGGACGAACAGCATCTCACCGGCGGCGAGTACGTCTCGGCCGGCGGCGAGCGCAACATGTTCGCTGCGGCGCGGTGCCAGCTTGAGATCACCGTCGAGCGTCACGACGAACGTGAACGGCTCCCCGAGGTCAGCGCTTCCGCTCCCGGCGAGCCAGTCAGCGAGCAGCGTTGCGGAACGAACCGTGACCGCCTCCACCGTGCCGGCCTCATCGAGGATCTCCGCCGGACCGACGTAGCTGAACCGCCTGGCGTGCGACACCGCGTGACGGTATCGCTTGCGCTTGTGGACGTCGACGTGAATACGACAGCGACCGTTCCACCGGCCCCGATCCGGATCGTCCGGGAACGTCCCGGGCCGAAGACGAGATCCTTGCCATATCGCCCGCCGCACCGCGCTGACCGGCCGTAGCAACGAGACACATATCGCCGGAATGATCGACGCGGAAAGTGATCGATCGGTGGAAGAATCTCCGGCTTGAGATCAGTGATACGGGGAGGGAACGCCGCGATGACGACCTACGGACGATCCGCGCGACTACTGCGCCGATACGGTCCATGGACACTGGTGGTGACGACGGCGACACTCGCTGCCGCCTACGGTCTGAACCAGTCGGCGCCATCCGGCTACGAGTCCGAGGCGACGGTCCTGGTCGAGGCACGCCTCGCCGCCGAGACCCGCACGGCCGTGCGCCCCAGCACCACCGCCACCCCCACCGCCGCCCAGACCAGCACCCCCATCCTCACGCCGGTCACCCCCGACATCGGCACGGAGCGTGAGGTCGCGCTCTCCGACGCGGTGGTGGTCCCGGCCGCGGCACGGGTCGGCGCCGACAAGGCGTCCTTCCTGAACGATCTGACCGTCGAGGTCGCCCCGGACGCGAACGTGCTGAGGATCGTCTACAGCTCCGGCAACCGGTTCAGCGCCCAGATCCGCGCGCGGGCTCTCGTCGAGGCGTACGTCGACTACCGCCGGAACGGCCCGACCGGAGTGACCGTGCTCAGCGCGCCCGACCTGCCGGCCGAGCCGGTGTCCCGGCCGCTCGGCCCCGACCTGGCCGCCGGGCTGGCCGCCGGTCTGCTGCTCGGCGGCGGCACCGCGCTGCTGCGTTCCCGCACCCGTGGCCTGGTTCGCAGCCGTGAGGACTACGAGCACCTGACCGGTGTGCCGGTGGTGGCCACCGTGCCCCGCTACAAACGCCCGGCCGGCACCACGAGCGGCGCGCCGGTGGTGCTGCGCGATCCCACGTCGCCGGCCGCCGAGTCGTACCGCTACCTGCGCACCCGGCTCCAGCCGTCACTGCGGCCGAGGCTCTCCACCACCATCCTGGTGACCAGCCCCGGCGACCGGCAGGGCCGGACCACCACGGCCGCCAACCTGGCCGTCACCCTGGCCCAGGCCGGCCGCTCGGTGATCCTCGTCGACGCCGATCTGCGCCACCCGCAACTCCACCACGTCTTCGGGGTGTCCGGCGATTTCGGGCTGACCACCCTGCTCGACGGCGAGGCCGGTGTCGAGGACGTCCTCGAGGAGACGACGGTGTACGGTCTGCGCCTGCTTCCGGCCGGCCGGCGGGAGGACGGCGAGCACGTCGACCTGCTCGACAGCGGACAGCTGGGCCGGGTGCTGCACGCCGTCCAGAAGCAGGCGAGTGTGATCGTCCTCGACTCGACGGCGGTGCTCAGCGCCTCCGACGCGATCGCCCTGGCCGCGCTCAGTGACCACGTCCTGCTGGTCGGCGACTATGCCCGGACGAGCCGGGCGTCGGTCCGCCGCGCCCTGGACGAACTGGCCGAGGTGCTGCACGACAACCTCAGCGCGGTGCTGGTGAACGTGCCGAAGAGCGCCGGCGCGCTGGTCCCGCACGCACGTACCCAGCCGACCGGGATCGCGCCCCGCCACGAGCCGCTGACCCGTGACCGCCTCGTCTCGGACGCCGACGACGTGGCCCCGCCCGGGGTGACCTCCCACACCTACGTGGAGGCGGAGGAAGAGGAGGAGGACGACGCGATGGCCGAGTACTACACCCGCACCGCCACCGTCGCCGTCCCGGTGATCTACGGCTCGACCAACACCGCCACCGTCTACGCCTCCTCGACCGCCACGATCGACCCCGTCGAGGACGCCGAGGAGAACGAGCCCGCCGAGCCCGGGGAGCCGGAAGCCGAAGCCGAAGCCGACGAACCCGAGGCCGACGAACCCGAGGAGGCCGCGGCGGAGCAAGCCGTGACGGAGGAGCCGGACACGAAGGCCGAGAAGGCCGAGGCCCTCAGCTGACCCCCGGTTTTGTCGGGTCTTGGACAACGCCGGG
The DNA here is from genome assembly GCF_040656595.1 of Actinoplanes sp. NPDC049802. Classification (NCBI taxonomy): domain Bacteria; kingdom Bacillati; phylum Actinomycetota; class Actinomycetes; order Micromonosporales; family Micromonosporaceae; genus Actinoplanes; species Actinoplanes sp. NPDC049802. The sequence continues at coordinate 1,523 of NZ_JBFAMR010000149.1, read as the reverse complement.
CTTACTGTCCGATTAGCGTCGGTTCTGGAGCGTGAACCCATGTTGGTTTCCGGTTTCGACGGGCAAACCCCAACCAGAAGCCGAACCGAGGCGAATCTCCATAGGGCATATGTCCAAAGAGAGGTGAGCGATGACCACGAACCAGACCACGATCGGTGACGCGCGCGAGAGCGTCCACTCCGTCTCCGGGAACGGCTCCGCCGAGTCCCAGTCCCGCGCCCGTCAGGCCGTCACGACGGCGCGTACCAAGGCGACCGCCGCAGGCCAGGCGGCTCGCCGAAATCCGAAGTCGACCACGGCGACCGTTCTCGCGCTGGCCGGCGCTGCGGCGGCGGCCGTCTTCCTCCGCCGGCGCCGCGCCGCGAAGGCCGCCACCACCCGCGGGCGGCTGTCCTCCCTGCTGCACCGCTGACCGCACGAGAGACGCCACCGCCACTGGCCGGGCGGTGGCGTCTTTCCGTGTCTACCGCTCGCCGGTGATGTACCCGGCCAACTCGCTTCGTTCGGTCTCCAGCTCATCGATCCTGTTCTTGACCACGTCGCCGATGCTGACCACCCCGCGCAGCACCCCGTCCACCACCACCGGAACATGCCGGAACCGCCGCTCGGTCATCAACCGCTCGACATCCTCCAACTGCGCGTCCGGCGTCACCGTCCGCACCTGTGCGGTCGCGATCGCACTCACCGGCTCCGTCAGCACGGTCGCCCCACGAGCCGCGAAGGCCCGCACGACATCCCGTTCACTGACGATGCCGTCCACCACCGAACCGTCGCGCGACACCACCGCCGCACCGATCCCGTGCTCCGCCAGAACGCTCAACAGCCGTTCGGTCGTAGCCTCCGGACTCACCGTGACGACCTGTTCACCCTTCACCCGAAGAATGTCACTGATCCGCATCGCCCCTCCTTCATGGTCGGCCCGCGTACCCCCCTCTATGCCGAACCCCGCGGGCTCCTGTCAAGAAGGACCTCTTCCCGGTACGCCCAAAGCATCCCACCTAGTAGCAGGCTTCGCCCCTCATCTCCAGGTCGATACGGTCGACCAGGTCGTCCCGCACCCGGATGTTGTAGGTGGCGTCCCTGTTTCCGGACACGTCGAGCTCCCCTACACGAACCTGGCATACCAACCCATACTGACCGGATGCGCCTGTTGACAGGTGGCGCTACGTCATAGTCGATCTTCTTCGGCTGGCCGTGGGCAAGGTCCGCGACGGCCGTGGGACCACCCGACGGCTTCACGGACGGCCGACACCGGCTCGGCTGATTGCGGCGGTGGGCGCCGGTGTCGAGGGCTGCTGGACAGTTCCGACCGGCACAGCCGGCCCGTCCACCCGGTAGGCGAGTTGTTTCATCCGGTGCCCAGCGCCACCCCGCGAACGCGGCCGCGAGTCCTTCGCGCGTCACATGTCGTGCAGTATTCGTCCAGGCAAAAAGAAAGGCCCACCCCGTGTGGGGTGGGCCTTTCTATCACGTTGAGTCCGGCGGCGTCCTACTCTCCCACACCCTCCCGAGTGCAGTACCAT
>NZ_JBFAMR010000148.1:0-7251 GCF_040656595.1 Actinoplanes sp. NPDC049802 | reverse complement strand
TTACGAGGCAACGGTTACCGTCGCCTCGATCATGATCTGGCTCCGAGCGAAACCGGACCGGAGCCGACCATGATCCGTCAGATGCGCTCTAGTTCTCCGGGACGGCCGGTCGCGTACGTACAACTACGCAAGGGCGCGGGCCAGTTCGGCGCGTGACCTGATCCCCAGCTTCGGATAGACACGCTGCAGGTGGGTGGTGACCGTACGCGGCGACAGGAACAGCCGCTCGGCGATGTCCCGGTTGCTGAGCCCTTCGGCCGCGAGCCGGGCGATCTGCGTCTCCTGCGGGGTGAGCCGCTGTGCCACGCCGGACGGGCGGCGCAACGTCTCCCCCGAGGCGCGCAGCTCGGCCCGGGACCGGTCGGCCCAGGCGGTGGCGCCGAGCGCGTCGAAGGCGGTGGCCGCGGCCCGCAGCAGCGGCCGGGAGTCGGCGGGGCGACGCCGGCGGCGCAGCCAGGCCCCGTACGCGTGCTGCCGTCGCGCCTGCTCGAACGGCCACCCGGTCAGATCGTCGGCGAGCGCCTTCTCGTACGCGACGTCGGTGTCGGCGAGGACCGCCCGCGCGTACCCGAGCCCGATCCGCAGCGCCGGCGACGGCCCGTCCGGCAGGCCCGCCACGACGGACCGCAGTTCGGCCTGCGCCCCGCATCCGGCGGCCGCCTCGGCCAGGTGGGCGAGCAGGCCCGGCCGGGTGTGCGGGTGGTAGGACACGTCCGCCGGGTCGTAGATCCGGCGGAGCTCCCGGAACGCCTCGTCGGGCCGCCCCGCGCCGAGGGCGGCGACCCCGCGAACCTTGCGGACCAGCGCCAGCAGCGGGGTCCGGCCGGCCGGCAGCAGCATCGCCTCGGCCTGCTCGGCCAGCCGCAGCGCCTCCGCCTCGCCGCCGCGCAGCGCCTCGGCGAACCCGACGGCCAGCAGTCCGGCCGGTGCCCAGGCGCCGGTCGCGGTCTCGGCGGCCAGCCGCCATCCCTCGGTCCCGGCGTCCAGTGCGGTCCGCACGTCACCCAGCAGCCCGGCCGCCGTGGCGTGGGCGATCAGGGTGCCGGCGAGCACCGCGACGCGGCCCTGCTCGCGCAGCCCCACCTCGGCGGTGGTGTAGAACGCGGCCGCAAGATCGTAGGCGCCGATCGCGTTCGCCGCGTTGCCCAGCTGGTTGCGGTCCCAGGCGTTCGGGTCACTGCCGGCGACGGCGGCCATCCGGCGCAGGCATTCCTCGCCACGCTCCCGCGGGGCGAGCATCGCCTGCACGTGGATCCACTGCACCTCGGGCAGGGGCCGGCCGGCGCCCTCGACGGCGGTGAGAAGCCGGTCGATCAGGCGCGGATCCGGGTTGGACCAGTGGGCGCGCAGGGCGACCGCGCCGAGCATCTCGACCGCGGCCGCGGCCTCGCCCTCCCGGCACAGCCGCTCGACCGCGTCGGCGAACCCGGACAGCCGGCCGTCGCCGGTCCATCCGGTGCCCTGCAGAACCTCGCGGAACAGGCCCAGCAGCGCCTGGTCACCCGGCGTCAGGTCGTCCTCGCGGATCTCGCCGAGCAGCCGGACCGCCGTCGTGAGGTCGCCCTGCTGCATGGCCATGTCGCCGGCCCGCAACTGGCGGTGGCCGCGCGCCCGCGGGTCGGCGCTGAGGCGTACCGCCTGTTCGAAAGCGGCCATCGCGGTGCCGGCGGCGAGCCCGTCGCTGGACCGGAGCGCGATCTCGGTCAGCTCGCGGGCGAGGTCCTCGTCCGGGCCGCCCGCGCCGGCCGCCCGGTGCCAGATCCGGCGTTCCGGATCGGCGACCACCCCGGCCAGCGCGGCATGCGCCTGCCGTCGCCGCCCCACCGTCGCCGACTGCTGCAACGCCGACCGCAGCAGCGGATGCCGGAACTCCACCCGGAACCGGCCGTCCAGCCGCACCAGTTTGGTGGCGACCGCCGGTTCCACGTCGTCCGGGCCGAGATCGCCGTCGTGCACGCGCCGGGCCGCGGCCACCGTCTCGTCCAGGTCGTCGCCGTCGTTCAGCGCCGCCACCAGCAGCAACGTCCGGGTCGCCGGGGGCAGCTCGTCGACCAGCGCGGCGAACGTCCGCTCCACCCGGGTGCTCAACGGGATCGCCGACGGCAACAGCGCCGAGCCGCCGGACCGGGCCGCCGCCCGCCCCAGCTCGACCAGCCCGAGCGGATTCCCGCCGGCCTCGGCGAGGACCCGCGCCGCCAGCGCCTCGCCCAGCTCCGGCGCGACCCGGGCCAGCAGGTCACGGGAGTCCCGCTCACCGAGCGGCTCCAACGGCAGCTCCGCCAGCCCGGCCCCGGCCAGCCGCCGTTCCACGTCCTGCCCGTCGCGCGCGGTCAGCACCATGGCCACCGGATCGGCTTCCAGGCGCCGCGCCACGAACGCCAGCGCCTCCCAGCTCGGCGTGTCCAGCCACTGCGCGTCCTCCACCGCCACGAGCGCCGGCGTCTCCCCCAGAAGTCCGAGAAGGATCATCGCGGCCAGGGCCGGTGGCGTGTCCGCGTCATTCAGCACCGCGTCCGCCAGGTCCGGCGCCCCGCGCACCAGCCGGTGCAGTCCCGCGTACGGGATACGCACCTCGGCCTGCACCCCCGCGGTGCCGACCACCCGCATCCCCGCCGCCGTGGCCCGCTCCACGGCATGTTCCAGCAACGCCGACTTACCGATCCCCGCCGCACCGCGGATGACCAGCGCCCCACCACCTCCTTCGGCAGCCCCGCGCAACAGAGCCGCCACCATGTCCAGTTCCGCCCCACGCCCCAGGATCATTCAAAAATCCTAATCTCGTACGCCTGGGCCGAGGCGCCGCCGGATCCCGCGGCCCCACGGCGCCGTCCCGGCCGTGCCGCGCCCGCCGGGCGTGAGCGCGCCGTCACCCGCACGGCGACTACAGTGGAGCACTCGACCGCCGGGGGACGGGGAGCGCCCGTGAGCCAACTGACCGATCTCGCCCAGAAAATCCGGCCTTCGCTGGCGCTGCTGGCCGGCGAGGCCGAGGCCCTCCGCCTGGACGACGCCATCGGGCGGCTGCTCCGGGAGCACGCCGACGGTGTGGACGTCGACGGCCGCTTGCTGGACCTGTTCTCGTCCGTGCCCGCGGTCGAGCGCTTCGTCGACGAGGCGCTGGGCCGTAGCACCCCTCCCCAGCCGACCAAAGGGAGCTACGATCCGCTGGCCGGCGACCGGATGGGTGCGGCCCCGCAGCGGTACGAGTGCCCGTACGGTGACCATGCGGTCTGGCATCGGGTCTCGCTCTGCGACGAGGTGCCGCTCTGCGCCGAGCACCGGGTCCGGCTGGAACTGGTCGCCGCCCGATGATGGACGCGATCGGCGAGGCGGTCGCCGGGCACGTGGTCGAGCGCGCCCTGACCCGGATCGGTCCCGCCCTGGTCTTCTGGACCGGTGGAGCCCTGGCCTGGCTGTCCGCCAACGGCGGCTGGGATCGCCTGCTCGCCCTCGGCGCCGACGCCGCCGAACTGCCCGCCCTGGCCGTCCTCGCCCTGGTGGCGCTGGTCCTGGCCGGCGCCTACGCCTCCACCGCGCTGGTCACCCTGCTGACCCGGCCGGCGCTGCGCCTCCTCGAGGGCTACTGGCCGCGGCCGCTGCGCCGCCCTCTCGTGAACCGGCGGCTGAAGCGCCGAGCCGCGCTCACCGAACAGTGGCGATCCCTGGCGAAGAGGATCGAGGAGCCGCCACCCGCAACCGCCGGCACCGAGCCGGCATCTGCTGAAACGACGGCCGCCGGGACGACGACCGCCGAAGCGGCGGCCGCTGAGGTCGCGCGCGCCCGGGCCGACTTCGCCCGCTGCGAGGACCGGCTGCGGCGTCTGCCGAGCCCACGATGGATGATGCCCACCCGCATCGGCAACATGCTGCGCGCCGCCGAAACCCGCCCTTTCGAGAAGTACGGCCTGGACACCGTCGCCGTCTGGCCGCACCTGTGGATGGTCCTGCCGGAACCGGCCCGCCTCGACATCGGCGCCGCCCGCACCGCCCTGAACCGGGCCACCGCGGTCGCCGTCTGGTCGCTGGCGTTCGTCGCGTTCACCGGCTGGAGCGCCTGGGCCCTGCCGATCGGCCTGGCCCTCACCGCGTGGGCGGTCCTACTGTGGATCCCGCACCACGCCGCCCGCTACGCCGACCTGCTGGAAGCCGCCTTCGACATGCACCGCACGCTGCTCTACACACGGCTCCGCTGGCCCCTGCCCGGCAACCCGGACGCGGAACGTGACGCCGGCGCGGCCCTGACCAACTACCTGGTCCGTGGGCTCGCCGGCAACCAGCCCACGTTCACACCGGAGCCCGCCCCGTGACCGGGATCGACAAGATCGCCTGGATTCACCTGTCCGGCGGCTTCCGGCGGCCGTGACCTCAGCGGCTGCCGCAGACGGCCTCCGCCCAGTACTCGGGCTCCTCGTGGTAGACGATGTCCGCGCCGACGATTTCCCTGTCAACTCTGAGCGTGTTGCGGCGGCCCGAATTGGAGGTGTGGCCGCGTTGCAGCTTCCAGTCACTCACTGTCAGCTAGCGGATGTTGTTCTCGCCTGCCGCGACCGTCAGGTTCGGCTGGACTGCTGTTCCTCCGCTGAACTCGTACGCCTTCGCCTGGGGCTCGCGGCGACGAAGGGGATGATGGCTATGACGAGGATGGTGCCGATGATGGACAGCGTGCTGTAGCCGGTAACGGTCATGATCACGCCGCTGGCGATGCCGCAGCTGGCGTCTTCGCGGTCCAGGCGGCGGTCGGGACGCCGGTGGATGCGGCCTGGCCCGGCGGCGGCTACGTCATTAACACGTCGACATGGCGACGTCACCGCCGCGCTCTTCTTCTGGTGACTTACTCGACGATGGCGGCGGGTAGCCAACCTCGGGATATGCGCTACCGCGGGGCGGTGCCAACCCGAAGCATCAGCGGGCAAACCAGCGCTTGCCGTATACCCCCAGGGGGTATAGGTTCGGCATTGGAGGTGGTCGACATGCCGATCCACAACGAACACCACAACACTCACCAGCGTGGCCACGAGCACCAGGCGGCCGCCGGAACCCTGGACCACGTAGGCGCCCACGACAACGCCCATCACACGACCGCCGGGCATGACCACCACGCTCGCGGGCCCAGCGCCGGACCGCACGGCGGTCACGGGCACGAGGGTCATGACAAGCACGCCGGTCACGACCCGGAGATCTTCCGCCGCAAGTTTTGGCTGAGCTTGGCCCTGACCGTTCCGATCGTGCTGACCAGCCACATGATCATGGACTGGTTCGGCTACAGCCTCGATTTCCCCGGCATGGCCTGGGTCGGCCCGGTCCTGGGCACCGTCGTGTTCTTCTACGGTGGCTGGCCGTTCCTGGCCGGCGCGGTTAGCGAGGTCCGTGACCGTGCTCCGGGCATGATGCTGCTGATCTCGATAGCGATCACGGTCGCCTACACGGCGTCGCTGGCCACCAGCCTTGGCTTATTCGACCTGGACTTCTGGTGGGAGCTGGCGGCGCTGGTGACCATCATGCTGCTCGGGCACTGGCAGGAGATGAAAGCGATCGGCCAGGCCCAGGGCGCTCTTGCCGCGCTGGCCGCGCTACTACCCGATGACGCCGAACGGCTTACGAGCAGCGGCGGTGTCGAGCGGGTGCCGGTCGCCGACCTGGCCGTCGGGGACACCGTGCTGGTGCGCTCCGGCGCTCGGGTGCCGGCGGACGGTCGGATCACCGAGGGTGCGGCCGAGCTCGACGAGTCGATGATCACCGGAGAGTCGAGGCCGGTTGCGCGCGGCGAAGGCGACCGGGTGGTGGCCGGCACGGTTGCGACCGACTCGGCGATCCGGGTCCGCGTGGACGCGGTAGGGGAGAACACCGCGCTCGCGGGTATCAGCCGGCTGGTCGCGCAGGCTCAGGCAGCCGGAGGTCGGGCGCAGGTGCTGGCGGACCGGTTCGCGGCGATGCTGTTCTACATCGCCACGGTGGCCGCGGTGCTGACGTTCTTCGCCTGGTGGCTGCTCGGCGATCTGGACCAGGCGGTGGTGCGTACGGTGACGGTGCTGGTGATCGCGTGCCCGCACGCGCTCGGCCTGGCGATTCCGCTGGTGATCGCCCTGTCCACGGCGTTGTCGGCCAAGGCCGGGATCCTGGTCAAGGACCGGCTCGCTTTGGAGCGGATGCGCACCGTCGACGCGGTGCTGTTCGACAAGACCGGCACCCTCACTAAGGGCGCGCACACCGTGACCGGCACCGCCGCCGCTGACGGTTTCACCGACGACGAGGTGCTGCGTATCGCGGGGGCGGTGGAGGCCGACAGTGAACACCCCCTTGCCCAGGCGCTGACCGCGGTCGCTCACGAGCGGGGCTTGCACGCCCAGGCGAGCGGGTTCCGGTCGTTGACCGGTCGCGGCGTCCAGGCGGTCGTCGACGGACACACCTACGCCGTCGGTGGCCCGGCTCTACTCCGTGAGCTCGGCGCCACCGTGCCCACCAGCCTGCAGGAGACGGCCGGGCAGTGGTCGGCGCGGGGTGCGGCGGTGCTGCACCTGTTGCGCGTCACCGACGGCGCGACGCCCGAGGTGATCGGCGCGTTCGCGCTGGAGGACGAGGTGCGCCCGGAGGCGCGGCAGGGCATTGAGCAGCTGCGCCGTGCCGGTATCGGCAAGATCGTGATGATCACCGGGGACGCCCGGCCGGTGGCGGAGGCCGTCGCCGCCGATCTCGGCTTCCGGCCCGGTGTCGATGAGGTGTTCGCCGAGGTGCTGCCGGCCGACAAGGACCGCACGGTCGCCGAACTGCAGGCCCGCGGCCTGCGGGTCGCGATGGTCGGTGACGGTGTCAACGATGCCCCGGCGCTGGCCCGCGCTGACGTCGGCCTGGCGATCGGAGCGGGTACGGATGTGGCGATCGAGTCGGCGGGTGTCGTGCTCGCCTCGTCCGACCCCCGGGCGGTGACCGGCGTGATCCGGCTGTCGAAGGCCTCCTACCGCAAGATGATCCAGAACCTGGCGTGGGCGGCCGGCTACAACATCGTCGCCATCCCGCTCGCTGCCGGCGTGCTGGCCTGGGCCGGGATCACTCTGAGTCCGGCGGTCGGAGCGGTGCTGATGAGCGCCTCGACGATCGTGGTCGCGCTCAACGCCCAGCTACTGCGCCGGGTGAACCTGACCCCGCAACAGCAGTGACCGGCCGGCGCTGGGCAGCGGGACCAGGATCGGAACCGGGCGCACCAGGTGCGGCGCGAGCCGGGTGGCCAGCAGGCCGCGCTCGGTCAGCGCCTCG